>JAQBUJ010000090.1 GCA_027623845.1 Pseudomonadota bacterium | reverse complement strand
AGGATCACGCAACGGGCCAGCCTTCCAGCGAAACACCGGCGCTCCCTCCGGATTTGGATCAAACTCCAGCGGCCATTCGGTGCCGATTCCCTGATGCCGGGGCAAATTAAAACGCATCTCGCCCAACTTGCGGACCAGGGCTTGGGAGGAACCGGAAACCAGGAACACCTGGAATTGATGGCGTTGCAGATAGCGCGCAAGCTCAATCATCGGTGCGTAGACCATGGCGCCAAGCGGCCGGCCGGACATCGGGTGCCGGGCGAGTTCAAGGGCCTTGCCGGCATATTTTCGGAACCGCGCCTGGGTTTGCCCGGCGCCAACGTCGCGCAAAACCCGGTACATACCGATTTCGGAAAAATAAGCATAATCCCGCGCGCAGGCCTGCTTGAAAGGAGCCAGGTCGGTACGCCGTGGCTCGTTGCTGCCGAACACGCAAGCCTGATGCATCGCGATGATGGTCTGGATGCTGACCGGTTTTTCGGTCAGCACCGTGCCGTCCATGTCAAAGGTCGCGATCCGTGCGTCGGGCGGAACGAAATCATCGGTGCCGGGCGTGGTGACCTTGCCGACAAACTCGATGATCCGAGCCCGCGCCGGCGTATCGGACCATGTCGCCAATACCGGCTCGGCCCGCGCTCCACCAGGGGCCCACACAGTCAGGGTAAGGATCAGGATGACGAGAGCAAATCCGCAATGAAGGTGGTCGCTTCCAACGGTTGTACGGGCCGGTGAACCCGCCAAACCACCCGCCAATAGCGGTCTGCGGAACCTCAAGCGGGAAAACGCGGATCTTGCCATCATTGAACCTTTTGCACGCCAGTCTGGCCAGCGTGGCGGCTCGGGGTCCGACGGTCAAGCGTGCCTCATGGTGAGACCGAGACGGGATGCTAGCTTTGTAAGCCGAGCCGTTCGTGCCAGTCGGCAATCGACTCTTCGGGATAATGCTCGAAAACCTGATCTTTCGGCCCGGCCTGCACCGACACCCAGCCCGCTTTCGAGGCTACCATGAGATGCGTGCGCTCGGGCGGCGCCGGTAGTTCGCTGTCCACAGCCGAGGCGAAGGGATGGATGAGCGCCGGCCAGCGCGGATCGAAAAGCCAGAGCGCACTGCCACATAGCCGGCAGAAATGCCGGCAGGCCGGGCTTTTGGCGCCGTCATCCAGCGTTGCCTGGTAGACCGAGAGGTTGTCCTCGCCCTCTACCTTCAGGCTGGCCGCCTCGCCGCCGAGATTGATCGCGTACCCGCCGCCGCCAGCGGTTTTCCGGCAAATTGAGCAATAGCAGAGGTTAAACGGATAAGCATGCGGGGCGTTGAGCGAGAATCGTACGCCGCCACAGTGACAGGAGCCTTCAAGCCGCATCGTCGTCGCCTCCTCGGAAGAAAAAACCATCCCAATAAAGCATCGGCCCGCTCAAACAGGAGCGGGCCGGGTCACCAAGTCTAGCCGTTGTCAGTTACTAGCCGTTCACCAAATTCGGCAACCACAGGATAATCTCCGGGACCGCCAGGAACAACGCGATGGTCGCCACATCGGCAACGAAGAACGGCCCGATCCCTCGGAACACGTCGCCCAAGGGAATGTCCGGTCTAACCGCCGCGACAACGTAACAGTTGAGGCCAACAGGCGGGGTGATAAGGCACACCTCGCACATCTTCACCACGATGATGCCAAACCAGATCGGGTCATAGCCAAGCGCGATGACGGCGGGATGAACCACCGGCAGGGTCAGCAGCAACATGCCAATCGCATCCATGAACATGCCCAGCACCGCATAGGCCAGCAGGATGAAGATCATGATCACCACCGGCGGAAAGTCGAGCGTGACGATCCACTCGGCGAAGGCCACCGGCAGGCCGGCATAGCCAAGGAAACGCACGAAGATCAGCACGCCCCAGATCAGCGCGAAGATCATCACCGTCAGCTTGGCGGTCTCCAACAACGCTTCCTTGAGCGATGCCCATTTCATGCCCTTGGCCAGAGCCACGACCAACACGACGAAAGCGCCCAGGGCCCCCGCCTCGGTTGGCGTCGCGGTGCCGGAATACATGGAATAGAAGATCACCGCGACGACCACGAAGATCGGGATGGTGCCCGGTATACTGGCGATCTTTTCGCTGGTCGTGGAATGCGGCAGGGCACGGCCCAACTCGGGCTTCCACATGCACTGGCCGATGATCAGCATGGCATAGATGATCGCCGAGACGACGCCGGGCAGGAAGCCGGCGAGGATCAGGGTGCCCACCGATTCCTCAACGATGATCGCGTAGATCACCAAGATCGCGCTGGGTGGGATAAGTGAGGCGAGCGTGCCCCCGGCGGCAACCACACCGGCAGCCAGTCGTCTGTCATAACCATGGGCCAGCATATGCGGGATCGCCACCCGGCTGAACACCGCCGCCGTGGCGGTGCTGGCGCCGGAAACCGCAGCAAAACCGGCCGTCGCGAAAACACTGGCGACCGCAAGGCCGCCCGGCACCCAGCCCCACCAGGCGGTGGCGGCTCGGAACAACGCATGCGTCAGGCCGCCGTGATAGGCGATATAGCCGATCAGGATGAACATCGGCAACACGCTGAGCGCGTAGTTGATGGATTTGGAGTGCGGCACCGTCCCGGTGATACCGGCGCCAGCCTGCCAGCCGATGATCGCCACCGTCCCGAGCATGCCAACCAAAGCCGCGACCACGAAAACGCGGACGCCAGCAAACACCATGATGAGGAGCGCAATGGTCCCAATCAGGCCGACAAATAATTCACTCACTGCCTGAGTCCTCCGGCGCTAACGATATCAACCTTCTCTTCTTCACCGGCGAGACCGGCGTCGATCTCTTTTTGGGCTTGCTCGTCGACCGTTTCGATGACCGGAACCCCAATCGGTTCGGCATCTGGATGCAGAAACAGCCGGGTAAACCCAAAGAACTGGATGATCAGCCTGATATTGAGACTGAAGAACGCGAACGCCACCAGCAACTTGCTGGGCCAGATCGGAAGCTGGATATCGATCGAGGAATCGCCGATGGTCCAGGCCCGTAGGAAATGGGTGTAGGCGTACCACATCAAAATTGTGCAGATGAACAGGGCGATCACCGTACCGATGATCTCGAAGAACCAGAGCAACCGGCCTTTGAACCGCCCGATGAAAAATTCCATCCGCACATGGCCGCCGAGCTTTTGGGTATAGGCAATGCTCAGGAAGGCGAAGATCGCCATCGCCAGCTCGACCCAATCCACATAACCCCGAACGGGTAAATTGAAGACCTTGCGGCCAACGACCTGGAACACCGCCAACAACATCAAAAACATGATGACAAAAGCCGAGGTGAGGTTGAAGAAACTTTCGATCTTGAACACCAACGCGTCGATCGAAGCCAGCATCCTGGCGCCGGGCGAGAGGTGAGAACGATCAGATTCCGAAGACACCATCGTGGGTTACCGTTCTAAAACAGTGAAAAGGTCGCCGGGTGCTTTACCCGACGACCTACTCAGTTTTTCTTTAAAGGACGACGATCAGCCGCCCTTCGCCGATTTGAGAACCAGGTCAAGCAATTCCTGCGCCGGAATTTTGCCTTCGTTCTCTCTAACCCAATCCTTCCAGAGCGGCTCGCCACCGATCCGACGGAACTCGGCCATTTCGTCTTCGGCAATGGTGATCGCCGTCAGCTTGGGATTGGCGGCCCACTTCTTTTTGTTAATGACGTCCCTATCCTTATAAGCGTTCTTTTGAATTTCAAGCGCGGCCGGGATCAGGTCTTCGAGCAGTTTTTGATACTGCGGCGCCAGGGTTCCCCAAGCGTCAATGTTGAACACGATCGGGCAGTTCGAGGTGCCGAGCGACATGTTCGTCGTGTACCACTCCGCAACCTCGTCCAGCTTATAAGCCGCGAACGTGTAGGTGTACGGGAAACCGATGGCGTCAACCGTACCGCGTTGTAGCGCCGTATAGGTCTCGGAAGCCGGCACCGTGGTCGGCACCGCGCCGATCGCCTTGGCGGCGCTGCCCATGCCGCCAAGCGCCCTGAGACGCATGCCCGCGAAATCCTTCACGCTCGCCGGCGCCGGCCCCTTACCCATGTACTCATACTGCGGCAGTGGGTTCGGCATATACAGGCGGGCGTTCCACACCGCGAGCGCCTTGGTGGCGGCCGGGTGCTTGTAAACTTTCTTGAAGGTTTCGACCATCACATCAAGATCGTTGAGCGGCAGGAACGGCAGATCGAGCACGTTCAGCGGGCGGTTCTTGCCAGGATGGTAGGACGAGCAGAACAAGGCTGCCTCAAAGGCGCCAACGGAGATCCCGTCGAGATTCTCCTTACTCTTCGATAGCTGTTCGCCATAAAAGAGCTTGAGTTTGAAATTTCCGCCGGTCTTCTCCGACACGCTCTTCGAGATGTATTCCAGGCCTTCAGTGAACGCCCGGCGCTTGCCCCAAAGCGAAAGCCGCCAGGTAACCTCCGGCCCCTTGACTTCCTGAGCCCCGGCGGCGGTCGGCAAACTGACCTCCGCCAGTCCGGCGATGCCGAAGCCGAGCACACTTAAAGCGATAAGTGATTTACGCATGATGTTGATCCTTCCCTGCCTTAACGATTTTCATTCTGTCGTATAGCCGTTGTTTAACCATCCGGCCTTTCATCGAGGCCAGAGCATAGCGTCGCCATTGCCGCCCTTCAACGATATTCACAAATTCACGATTGGCTGATGACTCTCCGGGGGTGCGCCGGCCTCACGTTGCTGACGATGGGGCCCCTGGATCAAGCGAATCGATTATCCGGACGAGGCGCGGGAAGCCTGAGCGATCGCCATGCGGGTCCGCGTTTCGGAATCGGGGCTCTCCGTCGCCTTGCCCAGGTCTCAATCCGCTGATACACCCAGGCACCGTCGCGCTTGGGTGTATCAGATGCTGCGATCCCTCTACGAGCGAACGCTTGCCGCCGCCGGGCATCGCCGCGCGATCTGGTGGTTGGCGTTAGTGTCGTTCGTCGAAAGCTCGGTCTTTCCGATACCGCCGGACGTGATTCTCATCCCCATGGTACTGGCGAACCGGGACCGCTGGCTCAGGCTCGCGCTGGTCTGCACGGCGGCATCGGTCGCCGGCGGCATGGCCGGTTACGCGATCGGTCTGTTTTTGTTCGAGTCGATCGGCCAGGCTTTACTGAACTTCTACGGTTATGCCGACAAATTCGCGACTTTCGGCGAGATGTACAACGAATGGGGCGCCTGGATCGTCTTCGGCGCCGGTTTGACGCCGTTTCCCTACAAGGTCATCACCATCGCCAGCGGCGTGACCCAGCTTGACCTGATGGTCTTCTCCATCGCCTCGGTCCTGGCGCGAGGCCTTCGGTTCCTGATCGTCGCCGCGCTGCTGTGGAAATTCGGACCGGCCATCCGTGGATTTCTGGAGCGCCATCTCGGTCCGTTGACGTTATTGTTCTTCGTGCTGTTGATCGGCGGCTTTATCGCCCTCAAATATCTGCTCTGAGCGAACCAATGGAGCGACCGTAACCCATGCCATCGAACCAACGCGCACCGGCGATACTCCTGTTCCTTGGCTCTGCCGCCTTGCTTGCCGGCGCCTATGGGTTTCAGTATCTCGGCGATATGCAGCCTTGTGTGCTTTGCCTTTACCAGCGAGTGCCGCACGCCGCCGTCCTCGGGCTCACGCTGATCGCGATCATCGCCGCGCCGCGCCCGGCTGTCGCCGCCTGGTCGATCGCCGTTGCCGGATTGGCCCTGCTCGCAGGGGCCGGGATCGCTGGCTTTCATGCCGGGGTCGAATTGCATTGGTGGGAGGGAACGGCGGCATGCGGCTCTACCAGCGCCGCCGACACGATCGCCGGATTGCGCGCGCAACTCCTAGCCAAACCGGTGGTCCGTTGTGACGAGGTGCCGTGGGCGCTGTTCGGTATTTCCATGGCCGGCTACAATATGCTGATCTCGGGCGCCATGGCGGTCTTCGCGCTTTGGAGCGCCGCCGGGATTGCGGGGGGTGAATCCCAGCAAACCGATCGCGACGGAGCGGCGACATGACCAAACAGACCGCCGAGAACCGCCTGCCCGGCGATCTGACGCGCGACGAGTTGATCGAACGGATGATCCGGGTCGACCATGCCGGTGAGTTCGGCGCCCAGCGGATCTATGAGGGGCAACTCGCGGTGCTCGGCCGTACCGCCGATGGCGAGACGATTCGCCATATGAAAACCCAGGAGGATCGCCACCTCGCGGTCTTTGAGCGTTTGCTGGTCGAGCGCCGGGTGCGGCCAACCGCGCTTTACCCGCTTTGGAACCTCGCCGGTTTCGCGCTTGGCGCCGGCACCGCGCTGCTCGGCCCCAAAGCCGCCATGGCCTGCACCATCGCGGTCGAGGAGGTGATCGACGAACACTATGCCCGGCAATCCGCCCAGCTTGGCGAGGACGAGGCCGAATTACGCGAGACGATCGAGGAGTTTCGCGCCGAGGAACAGGCGCACCGCGACACCGCGATCGCCCAAGGCGGCGAGGACGCGCCAGGCTATCCGGCGCTGCGCCGGGTTATCCAGGCCGGGAGCCGGGCGGCGATTTGGTTATCCGAGCGGGTTTGAGGGGCCGGCCACCGGGCAGGCTCGCCGGAAACTATACCGTTCAGAAGGCCGGGTGAACGTCCAGCGGGTCCTGGTCCAGCTCGCTATCCCAGTAGAGAAAATCACGCCAGCTCTCATGCAGAAAGTTTGGCGGGAAGGCGCGGCCATGTTCCTGCAGTTCATAGGCGGTCGGCGCCCGCGGTTTGTTGCGAGGCTGCATTTGGGCGACGGCCGGCATCCGGTTGCCCTTGCGCAGGTTGCAGCCACCGCAGGCGGTGACCACATTGTCCCAACTGGTGCGGCCGCCACGCGAGCGCGGGATCACATGATCGAAGGTCAGATCCGGGGTCGGCAGACGACCACCGCAGTATTGGCAGGAGAACCGGTCGCGCAGGAAAACATTGAACCGAGTGAAGGCCGGGCGGCGCGCCTGCGGCACATAATCCTTCAGCGCGATGACACTGGGCAAGCGCATCTCAAAACTCGGCGAGCGCACGGTTTGGTCATATTCAGAGACGATATTGACCCGGTCAAGGAACACCGCCTTGACCGATTCCTGCCACGACCACAGGGATAGCGGAAAATAGCTGAGCGGTCTGAAATCGGCGTTCAATACAAGCGCCGGTGAGTTCTCCACGGCGGATAACACGGCCTTACTCTCCCTCGGATACACCCAGTTCGACGTTCAGCATGTCTAGTGAAGCAAAATTCCCTAACCGGCACAAGATCTTGATTATCCGTCACCATTGCCCAGTGCGAAACCGATAGTAACCGTGCTCCTCGTACCAATCTCAGCCAAACCATAACAAGATCTTGTTATCGGAATGTTACCAATCCGTTGGCATTTTGCCGGTGATTATTCTCCCAACACCTGCCGCAGGAAGGACAGGCCAATGCGCAACCCCTCCTCGTCGATCGAATGACCGAGGCCGGGGCGCATCTGCGACGCCGCCTCGATCCCGACCGCTTGCAATCCGGTCACCGCTTGCTCCAAAGCGGCTGCCGGAACCATCTCGTCGGCGGCGCCATGGACCAAGGTGACCGGCGGCTTGGTCTTGATTTCACCCGCCAGCAGCTCTGGCGCCACCAAACGCCCGGAATAGCCGACAATACCGGCGATCGGCTCCGCCCGGCGCGGCCCGACGAACAGCGACATCATCGTCCCCTGGCTGAACCCGACCAGCGCCAGTTTGTCCGGCGTCAGATCAAGTCGCTGCAACTCGTCGTCAATGAAGGCATCAATCACTTGCGCCGCCATGCGGGCGCCGGCGAGCATCGATTCCGGCGAGCGATCGCCCAAGCTGAACCATTGCCGGCCCTGTGGCGACATCTCGCAGGGAAACGGCGCGTGCGGCGAGACGAACCCGACATGCGGCAGTTCCCGCGCCCAATACGGCGCCAGGCCGATCAAGTCATTTCCATCGGCGCCATAACCATGCAGCAGGATGACTTGCGCCCGAGCGGGCTGTCCGTCAGCAGGCGCTTGGCGCGGCCCATCGATGTCCATCATGCAGCTACTTCCGACATTCTCTGCTTCCGGTTCCGCAGATCAGCCATTGCAGGCGGCGGCGGTCCGGCGTTTGATTGGCGTCAACGCTTGACGAATTCCAACACTCGGCGATTCCAACACTGCCGAGATAGCACAATCCCCGTCAAGCCGAGATAACAGCAGAGCCCCGATGACTGCCTCCTGATCACTGATTCTCAATGGCCAACCCCATGACCATCACCCGCTTTGCGCCCAGTCCTTCCGGATACCTGCATCTCGGGCATGCTTATTCCGCCCTGTTCGCGGCAGCCGAGGCGCGCGCCCGTGACGGCGCATTTCTGCTGCGGATTGAGGATATCGATACCGCTCGCTGCCGCCCGGAATTCGAGGCCGCGATCCTAGAGGATTTGGCCTGGCTCGGGCTTGAGTGGCCCATCCCGGTGCGCCGTCAGTCCGAGCATTTGGCTGACCATGCCGGCGCGCTCAAGAAGCTTGAAGCGATGGGATTGCTGTATCCGTGCTTCCTGTCGCGGAAGCAACTGAACGACGCGCTCTCGGCGCCGCATCTTGCCCCCGGAATGGGCCCGGACGGACCTGCCGTAACCGACACCGACAGCTTGATGTCGACTGAGGAGCGTAGCCGCCGTCTGGCCGCCGCAGAGCCGCATGTCCTGCGCCTGCGCATGGCCAAGGCGGTGGCCATGGCCGGCCCGATCAGCTGGCTAGATCTCGATGCCGGCCCGCAGCAGGCAACCCCGGAAATTTTCGGCGATGTCGTGCTGGCCCGCAAGGACATGCCGACCAGTTATCACCTGGCGGTAACCGTTGATGACGCCCTGCAAGGCATAACCCTGATCACCCGTGGCCAAGATTTATTTCAAGCCAGCCACATCCATCGGCTCTTGCAAGCGCTGTTGGATTTGCCGGTCCCGGACTATCGCCATCACCGACTGCTGGTCGACGAAACCGGGCGACGGTACGCCAAGCGCGACCGGTCCTTGACCCTGAGATCGCTGCGCGACGCCGGCCGCACCCC
>JAQBUJ010000089.1 GCA_027623845.1 Pseudomonadota bacterium | reverse complement strand
CGCGCTGAGTGTTTCCGGTCCGGTAGGTCTGATGGCCGCCGTCTATCTCGGTGAATATGCGTCGCCGCGTCGGCGCGCCGTGCTCAAGCCGCTGCTTGAGGTCTTGGCTGGCATTCCGACCGTGGTTTATGGATTTTTCGCCGCCATCGTCGTTGCGCCGATGCTGCGCCAGGGCGGCGACGCGGTGGGGCTGAACGTCTCATCGGAAAGCGCGCTCGCCGCCGGGTTGGTGATGGGCATCATGACGATCCCCTTCGTTTCCTCGATCGCCGATGACGCCATCCGGGCGGTCCCGGTGGCGATTCGCGAAGCGGCGATGGGATTGGGCTCCACGCGATCGGAGGCGATCACCAAGGTCATCCTGCCGGCGGCTCTGTCGGGGATTGCCGGCGGTATTCTGCTGGCCGCCTCACGGGTCATCGGCGAGACGATGATCGTTGTCATGGCCGCTGGGTTGACCGCCAACCTGACGCTCAACCCGTTTGACGCGGTAACCACGGTGACCGTGCAGATCGTCACCTTGCTAACCGGTGATCAGGAGTTCAGCAGCGCCAAAACCTTATCGGCGTTCGCGCTCGGGCTGTTGCTATTCACCGTGACGCTCGCGCTCAACGTAACCGCACTCAAGATCGTGAAGGCCTATCGTGAACAATACAGCTGACACATCCGATGACCTGGCCAATGACCTGGCCACTGACTTGCCTGGGATCACGACCCGCATCGAGGCACGCCTGGCCGCCCGGCACCGCGCCGAGAAACGTTTCCGTCTGCTTTCGATACTGGCGGTCTGGGTCGGTTTGGCGTTCCTTGGCGTCTTGTTCGTCATTATCGTGCATTCCGGCGCCGATGCGTTCCGCCAGACGAAAGTCTTGGTCGACGTGCGGCTGGAGCCGAAGGATTTTGGCGCTCCTGGCACGGTGGACCGCGAGACCCTCGGACGGGCGAATTATCAGGGTTTGATGAAACGATCGTTGCGCGAGGCTTTTCCGCAGGTCACGTCGCGAAAAGATCGTAAAGGCCTGTATCGGCTCGTCAGTTCGGGCGCTGCGTTCGAGCTACGCGAGAAAGTTTTGCAGGCACCTGAACTGATTGGCCAAACCATCTCGATTTGGGTTACCGCCTCCGACGATGTGGACATGATCGTTAAGGGAGTGGTGCCACGAAAGGCCCGAGTTGATCACCGGCGCCTCGGTGACAACCAGATGGGCTGGCTGGAGGACTTGGAAAGCGCTGGGAGGGTCGAACTGGGTTTCAACTGGGCGTTCTTTACCGCCGGCGATTCGCGCGAGCCGGAGTTGGCGGGGATCGCCGCCGCCGTCATAGGCTCGCTCTATAGTGTCCTGGTCTGCCTGGCGATCGCTTTTCCTCTGGGGGTGATGTCGGCGTTGTATCTTGAGAGTTTCGCGCCGAGGAACCGGTGGACCGACTTTATCGAGGTGAACATCAACAATCTCGCGGCGGTGCCTTCCATCGTCTTTGGTCTTCTTGGTCTGGCGATTTTCCTGAACGTATTGCACCTGCCACGGTCGGCGCCATTGGTCGGCGGCATGGTGCTGGCGCTGATGACCATGCCAACGATTGTCATAGCCGCCAGGGTTGCGATCAAAGGGGTCCCGCCCTCGGTCCGCGAGGCGGCTTTGGCGGTTGGCGCCAGCCCGGTTCAGGCGGTTTTTCACCATGTCCTGCCGCTGGCGATGCCTGGGATCCTGACCGGAACGATTATTGGTACCGCTCGGGCGCTGGGTGAAACCGCGCCGCTATTGATGATCGGCATGGTCGCGTTCGTGGTCGACATTCCGACCTCGGCGCTCGATCCGGCCACCGCGTTGCCGGTTCAAGTGTTCCTGTGGTCGGACATCCCCGAGCGGGCGTTCGCCGAACGGACCTCGGCGGCGATTCTGGTTTTGCTGGGGTTTGTCTGTCTGATGAACTTGACCGCCGTTCTGCTGCGCAAGAAATTCGAAATTCGTTGGTAACGGAGTAAAGTCATGGGCCCTGTGCTTGTCGAAGAAATGATCGCTGGATCGACCGATCTGGCCAATCCCGTGCTGTTCAAGGAGCACCGAGCCCTATCAGCCGGTCCTCGCGGAGACACCGATATCGACTATCCCAAGATGTCCGCCCGGGAACTGAATGTCTCCTATGGCGGCAAGGCTGCGTTGCATGACGTTGCACTCGATATACCCCGTAACAAGGTCACGGCGTTGATCGGGCCATCGGGTTGCGGCAAGTCGACGTTCATCCGTTGCTTGAACCGGATGAACGACATCATCGATAATTGCCGCATTGAAGGGGTTGTCGACCTGGATGGCGAGAATATCTATGCCCAGGACCGGGATGTGGTGCAGCTTCGAACCCGGATCGGCATGGTGTTCCAAAAGCCGAACCCGTTCCCGAAGTCCATTTTCGAGAACGTGGCCTATGGCCCTAAAATCCACGGCATGGCCAGGGACCGGGAAGAATTGAATGGCATTGTGCTTGGCAGTTTGGAACGCGCCGGCTTGTTGGACGAGGTTCGCGATCGCCTGGACGCCCCCGGGATCAGTCTTTCTGGGGGCCAACAGCAACGGCTTTGCATCGCGCGAGCCATCGCGGTGCGCCCCGAGGTGATTTTGATGGATGAACCGTGTTCCGCCCTTGACCCGATCGCCACCGAGCGTATTGAGGAACTGATAATGGAGTTAAAGGCGCAGTACACGATCATCATCGTCACGCACTCCATGCACCAGGCGCGGCGCTTGTCGGACAAGACCGGGTTTTTCCATATGGGTCGGCTGGTTGAACATGGCGACACCGAAGAGGTGTTTGAGAACCCCCGTGATGATCGTACCCGTGACTATGTCACCGGGCGAACCGGTTAAAGAACGCGGAAAAAATGATGGCTCCCCTGATATTGATCGTTGAAGACGAAGCGCCCTTGGCCGAGATGTTGCGCTACAATCTGGAGAAGGCCGGGTTTCGCACCCATGTCGCAATCTCCGGCGAAGAGGCGTTGCACCGTATCGAAATCGAACTCCCCGACCTAGCCGTGGTCGATTGGATGTTGCCGGAACGCTCGGGCATCGAGGTTTGCCGGCTGTTGCGGGCCCGCACCGACACAGAGCGGCTGCCGATCATCATGTTGACGGCGCGGGGCGAAGAGGGCGACCGGGTGCTTGGCCTGGAGGTTGGCGCTGATGACTACGTCGTCAAACCCTATTCACCTCGGGAGATGATCGCCCGGATTAACGCGCTTTTGCGGCGCAGTGACATCCATGGCGGCGCGACGGTGAAGGAATACGGTGGCATTGTCATCGACCTGGACTCTCATAGAGTCACCCGTGACGGCCACTCCGTGCGGCTCAGCCCAAAATGCTTCCGGCTCCTGGAAACACTGATGGACAGGCCCGGCACGGTGTTTTCCCGCGACAAACTATTGGGGCGGGTTTGGGGCGGAGACGTATTCGTCGAGCCGCGCACGGTCGATGTGCATATCCGGCGGTTGCGCGTGGCCCTTAACGCCCAAGGCGGCGGCGAGATTATCCGTACCGTGCGCAGCGCCGGCTACGCCCTCGATGAAACGCCGGGTTAAAGCGGCTTTGAGAGATAACGAGGGCTGATCGCCAGCCCCCGATTTCTCTCTGTTGATCAGGGCTTGGGCGCGATCTCGCCTTCCAAGGTGAACAATCGATCGGTTTTCGACGCCGCCTTGATGGTCAACGTGCCGACACCGTTCATCCCGGCCAACGCACCGGTTCCGCCGGCCAATTCCCAATAGCCGTAATCGGCGAGGCGAGGCTTGCTTTCGCCCTTGAAAAAGATCGCCCGGACCTGCCATTTGACATAGCCGATATCCCCGCCGAGCGTCTTGAATTCAAGATAGCCTTGAGGAATTCCGCCGATGCCTTTGACCAGATCATGCATGCCGTACTCGGTCACCGCGCTGCCGGCCAGTGGGCCGCTGCCCTCGGCCTTGCCTTCGCGTTGGACCAGCAGCACGAAATGCTTGCTGCCGTCCTGAAAGTCCAATTTCATCGACTGGATCGGCGCCATGACCGCCTCGATGCGCATCTTCTCGGCGGATGCGGTGCCTGTCAGGGCCGTGAACACAAACAAAAAACTCAGAACCGTGGCTAGGTTTTTCACATCAATCTCCGGCATGAAAGGCTACTCGATACCGGGTTCGATAAGCAGCATTCCGGACGCCGGCAAGACACGTCGTGTCACAGGTCCGTGTATGTTGATCGGTTGGTCGATCGGCCGACGATCGCGCCTGCCGCGCCGCTATTGCGGGATGGGGTCGAAGGCGCGGTCCTTCTTCGGGATCAGCGTGTAGGGGTGGTCATAACCCGGCATCGCGGTGATCCGCTCGGACCAGGCCTTGAGGTTCGGCCAACGATCGATTTCCAGGCCGCCCTCGGCCATGAAGACCATGCGGCCCCAGCAGCCGAGATCGGCGATCGTGCACTGGTCGCCGACCAGCCATTCACGACCGATGAGCGCGGTGTCGACGACGTCGAGTGACGCTTCGGCAAGGGGTTGAAAATACGCCATCACCGCTGGGTCGACCTCTCGAAAGCGGTGGTAATGGCGAACCTTGGCGACGTTGGTGATGGCGTCGGACTCCCAGGACAGCCACTCGCGGGCGCGCCAGCGGTCCTGCTCATTCGCCGCCTCGAAATGCCCGGTGGTCCGCGCCAGATAATCAAGGATACTGTTCGACTGCACGATCACCAGACCCTGGTGGGCCAGCGCCGGAACTTGGCCATAGCGGTTTATCGCCAGGTACCAGTCTTCTTTCTGGGCGCCGAATTTGAGGTTAACGGTGCGGAACGAGAACGGCAGATTGGCCAGAGTCAGATACAGCATCGGCTTGAAGCTGGAACTGGAGGTAAAGCTGCCATACAGGGTAAGCCGGTCGGGATTATCGGTCATCGGGTTTTCCGGGCAAGGGGCTGGATATAAGCAAGGACGGCACATCGTTGCCCAATCCGGCAGGCTTGGCTAGCATTGGCCTTAACCGAAGGCGATAGGGCCTGGCGGTCCAGCGGATATCGGCGACAGGGCGGGAGATAATGGCTTGGAACATCGAGTTATAGCTTGCGGGGCCGGGTTTGCCGGTGACCGGACCGAGCCGGCGGTGGCGCTCGCGGCGTCCGGACTGGTCGATGCGATTGGGCTTGAATGTTTGGCCGAACGGACCTTGGTGCCGGGCCTGAGGGCGCGCCGAGCCAATGGCGACGCCGGCGCTGATCCGCGCCTGGAACGCCGGCTTCGCCCTTTGCTTCCGGTGGCAAGGGCCAATGACTGCCGGATCATCTCTAATCTCGGGGCCGCGAATCCCTTATCCGCCGGACGCCAGATCGCGCGCCTTGCCAGCGAGAGCGGCTGTTCCGGAATGCGGGTGGCGGCGGTGATTGGTGACGACGTCATGGCGCTTGCCAAGTACATTGAGTGGCAAGAACCGATCATCGGGGAAATGCTGGGCGCGCATGCCTATATCGGCGCTGATGCGTTGCGTGAGGCGGTGGATGACGGCGCCCACGTTATCGTCACCGGTCGGGTCGCTGATTCGGCGCTGTTCTCCGCCGAGGTGCTGCCGATCCTGGACGACACTCTCGACGCCCTGGCGGGCGCCACGACGATTGGTCATCTGCTTGAGTGCTCTGGACAGCTGACGGGCGGTAACTTCGAGATGCCGAACGGCGACAGCTTGACAGCGCAGGACTTCGCTGAGCTTGGTTTCCCGCTAGCCCATGTCCGGTCCGACGGCAGCGCCGATCTCGGGCTTCTCGACGGTGCGCCGGGCCGGATCGATGTTCTTACCTGCACCTTGCAGTTGTTATACGAGGTGCACGACCCGAACGCCTATATCACCCCCGACGCGATCCTCGATCTCACCGGCATAAGGTTCGAGGAGATTGGCCCGAACCGGGTCCGGGTGAGCGGGGCCCGAGCGCGGGGCCGTCCAACCCGGCTCAAGGTGTCGGGCTTCGTCGAGCAACCCGGGTTCGTCGCCGATATTGAGATCGGTTACGCCGGAACCCACGCTCTGCAACGTGGCAAGGTTGCCGCCGATGCGCTGCGCATGCGGCTTGATGATTTGCCGCAAGAGGACTTGCGCATCGATCTCGTCGGGGTGGATTCGACCCTTGGCTCCGCCTCCTTGGCGCCGCCGAACCGTGCGCCGGAGGTTCGTGTGCATGTCTCGGCACGCTGCGGTGATGCTCAAATGGCCCAGATCGTCGAGGATGAGGTCTATTCCCTGACGCTTTCCGGTCCAGCCGGCGGCGGCAGTGTGCGCAGCGAGCGCCGACCAAGCCTGGCGGTGGTGGATGGTTTCATCGACCGCGATCTGGTCAAGACCGAGACCGTCTGGGAGCGCGCGTCATGAGGGTCGGTTCGATAAGCGTCGGTCGCTCGGGCGACAAGGGAGGCACCCTGGATCTCACGCTGGTGGCGTTGGATGACCAGGGCTATCGCTGGCTTGAGTCGCGGTTGACCGAAGCGGAGGCCCAGGCGGCGATCTCCCGGGTCATGCCCGGCGTCCTGCGGCGCTATCCGGTTCCGGGTCTGCGGGCGTTGAAATTCGTCATCGAGGATGCATTGCCCGGCGGGGTCTATGCGACCTTGCACGCCGGGCTGCATTGGCAAAAAGTCGCGATCTGGGTGTTGCTTGACCTGGAACTCGACTAGGCGGCATTGCCGCGGTGGAAAAACGCGCGATATTCAAGGGGTTTGCGGCAATTTCACACCCTGTCCGAAGGACTCGCCGTCCTTTTCAAGGAATTCCCGTTCTTGCGCAGTGGTTTGCCGAGCCAGCACGGCGTTGCGATGGGGGAAGCGTCCGAAGCGGGCAACGATGTCGCGATGCCGGGTCCAACCGGTGATGCTGCGTTGGATATAGGGCTGCCACGCCGGAGCCGCGCCGTCCTTGATCGCCGCCAGCAAGGCTAGCCCTCTGTCCTGATCGTCGATCCGCTCGGCGTGATGGAACGGGTGATATAGCCAGATTTGGCAAACCGGGTGGAGTTCCCGGTCGAGCTTGCGCTCGATCGCCTGGGTCACAATTTCCATGGCCAGGGGATCGCCGGAATAGGCATTGATCGTGTTTCGGTGGATATTGCGGGTGAACTGGTCGAGCAGCAGGATCAGCGCCAGATTCCCGTTCGATGTCTCGCGCCAGTCCAGCAACCCACCGGTGCTGGCCTCGGCCACCAAAGCGCCAAAGCGCGTCTGGATTTCAGCATCGACAGATACCCCGCCCTTGTACCACCAGTCGCGGCGGGCGAAGGTCGCCTCTGGGCTGTCGAGACAGTCATTCAGCCAGAAATCGACAATTTCGGAAATCCGCGCCGCCGAGGTTTCGCTGTTTGGGCTCATCGAATTTCCCGCCGGACGATCGCGGCGCCGCCGGCCAGCGCCTTGAGTTTGCCGAAAGCGACATCGCGCGGCAGGTATTTCATGCCGCAATCCGGGGCGGCGATCAGGCGGTCGGCGGGAATATGACGCAACGCGCCGCGCAACCGCTGGGCCACGATCTCGGCGGTCTCAACCGCCTCGGTGCCCAGGTCGAGGGCGCCAAACAGGATCTTCTTACTCGGTAGACGCTCGAGGATTACCGGATCGAGCTTGGGTTGCGCCGCCTCGATGGAGATCGCCGAGGCGCAACAGGCGTCGAATTCCGGCAGGAAGGAATAACCGGACGGCTTTTCCTGCACCACATAGGCGTAACCGAAGCAGACATGCACGACGGTCGGCCCGGCGATGCCGTCAAGCGCCTTGTCGATCGCGGCGATGCCAAATCGACCAGCCTCGATCGGGTGCGCCTGCATATGCGGCTCATCGATCTGGATGACGTCGGCGCCAGCGTCCTTCATCTCGCGCACTTCCTGATTGAGCGCGGCGGCATAGGCCATGATCAGCGCTTCGAGATCGCCATAATATTCATCCTTGGCCATCTTGGCCATGGTGAAGGCGCCGGGAATGGTGACCTTGATCGGCCTGTCGGTATGCGCCCTGAGGAAGGCGACGTCGCGCACCTGGACCGGCCTGATTCGTTGAATCGGGCCAATCACCCGGGGCACCAGGGTCGGCTTGCCGCTACGTCCCGGCACGATCCCCGGTTCGTCCAAGTCAATGCCGCCCAAGGCGTTGGCGAAATGGTTGAAATAGCTTTCCCGGCGGATCTCTCCGTCGGTCACGATGTCGATATCGGCACGCTCCTGATCATGCAAGGCGACTAGGGTGGCGTCATCCTGGGCTTCTTCCAGCAAGGCGTCTTCGGGTCGCCAGACCTCACGCATCCGCACCCGAGGCGGGCCGCTGCCCAGCAGAACATCCTTGTCAACCAGCCAAGCGGGCTGCGGATAGCTGCCTACCAGCGTGGTGGGGATCAATTGGTCGAACATGCTTGCCTCCGATACCGCTGCTGAACTGGCGACCCTACTTCAACCGGCGCTCCCACAGATCGAATAACCGCGCCCATGCGGCTTCCGAGGCTTCCGGCGCATAGGCTTGGCGTTCGGAGAAACAGAAGCCGTGGGCGGTTCCCTCGAATATCTCAACCCGGTTTGCGACGCCGGCCTTGTCGAGCGCCTCGCGCAGCGCCGGAACCACATGATCGGGGACATACTGGTCGACCTCGGCAAAGCCGTAATACAGCTCGCCCTGAATTTGATCGAGCAACAGATGCGGCGAATCCTCGGCATCGGTGATGATACCGACGCCATAGAGCGATGCTGCCGCCTTGATCCGGGCGCCAAAGCGGGCCGCCACGGTGGTGATGTAACGCCCGCTCATGCAATGGCCGACGCAGCCGACCGGGCCGGCCTTAGCCTTGGCCTGGGCGTCGATCCAAGCCAGCATGCAGCCGGTATCCTCAACCACCATCTCGTTGGTCAGATGATCCATCGCCGCGAAGATCACCTTGGTCATCGCGTCGTTCCGGTTCAACAGATCGAACCGCAGGGTGCCGATCCGGTAATACATGTCCGGCAGCACGCAGAAATACCCGGCCTTGGCGATGCGACGGGCCATGTTGCGCAGGGGAATCGGGTGAACAAATTCAGTTGCAAATTACGCTTTGAAGGAAGTCTTCATCCCATGCTG
>JAQBUJ010000088.1 GCA_027623845.1 Pseudomonadota bacterium | reverse complement strand
AGAGATGGAACGCCGTGGCAAGAAACGGATCTGGGACCTATTCCCGCGCGGCCACTGATTATGTTTATGGGGCAATGCAGCGGCGGCGGTGCGGGTTTCCGGAAAATGCCGGCGGCGCTTTTCCTTTCGTCTTCACAGCAGCTATTATTCGGTTGTTCCAGATGGGTTGCCCATCAGGGAAGTTTCGATTGAGGTCTGCTGGAGTTTGTTCAAGATGTCGTTCGTCACTAATATTTGGATTTAAGTATGACGTTGGGCCAGGAGGAAGTCGCGCGGATTCGCCGCCACGCCTTGGAACTTTTCCGTTCAGGCGCGGTTGAAGAAGCGAAGCAGGCGCTGTTGGTCGCTATAATCTCCGCTCCGTTGGATCGATTTCTGATCGATCAGTTTCGCGACGTGGTGGTTTTCGAAAAAGTAAATGATGCCCGAGCTGCCTCCCTAAAGTCAGCGCTCTTGTGTTCACCGTCCAATCCTGTTCTCTGGCTGCATTTGGCTTTAGCCGAGGTTAATCCGACCACCCAAAGCGGTAGCGACGATTCAATCCGACGGTTTTCGATCTGCGCCGAAGATTCGGAACCTCTCATTTTTGAGGCGGTTAAAATGTTGAATCAGGCCGGCTTAACATCCTCGGGCGAATACGTCCTTCAAGGGTTCATTCAGAACTCTTGCCGCACCATCCGATTGGACAACCCTAAATCGATCCAGCGGTCCATGGGGATTTTGGACCGATGCTACAATCGGTTTTGGGGGTCCGCTACCTTGGCTGCGAAGTTAGTTGCGGCTCAATCCATATTCTTCACAACGCTACCGCCATTGCGGACAATACCGCTGAAGCTTCCAGAAGAAATGGATAAAAGAGTTCGCGTAGAAATGTTGGAATGCCTTCAAGGCAATGAAAAATCAATAACAGATAAATTGAAAAGATGTTTGGTTGAATTTCCGAAATATCCTAGCTTATATTTTATATTGGGGGAGTTTTATTCTAATTTTCGAGAAAAATATTTGGAATCTCGTTATTTCGATTTTGCGGATCGGATTTTCCCAGGTGATAGAACCGTTCGACACCGGCTTGCTCACGGGTTTACAGCTTCTGGAAAATATCTAGATGCGTTAGGAAAATATCTGGAAGAATTGCAACTGGAAACAAAAAATATTGATTTAGAAAAGGCGCTGACCGGGCGAATTGGGGTGGATGAGAACGGCGTATTAATTTGGATGCGACCCGATAAATTAGCTCCCATTTCTCAAGAGCCAAAATTTACTTTTATCGTTTGTGCTTACAAATATCCAGAATTTTTGCGAATACTTATGAACAAACTACACAATCAAACTTATAAAAATATTGAAATAATTGTAATTAATAATGGGGGAGGGGTAAGGATTCAACAGATAATAGATGAGGTGGCGTTGAAGGATGCGCGTGTTTTGCCGATTACCTATGAAGACGAGCAATATTCGAAAGAAGACCCTCTTCGTTTCGTTGGTGTGTGTCTGAACGAGGCGCTCCGCCAGTCACAGGGTGATTTCGTCATCGATATCAACGATGATGATTTCGTTGACGAGACGTACGCCGAAAAGATGGTTGCGCTGTTTCAAGGCAATCCTGCCTGCATAGCGGCCAGCGGTTTGATAGAGCGTGTCGATGACAATAATAAATCCCGTGGTAATTATGATTATTACAATAATAGACCAAAATATATTCCAGGGATTTTAATTTCACTAAGCACGTATTTAGGGGGTCAAAAGGATACCCGGAAATTTTTGTATGCGGGATACGGCCTGACTTTCGCGTACAGGAGCGACGTTCTTAAAGCGGTTGGCGGGTACCATAGGGATACCGACAATTCGATCCTTCACGGACTACTGCCTTTTGGGTCAGTGGGGTTGGATACTACGACCCGCTTCCATTGGAGAGTGCATCCCAATCAACTGAGCCAACGAATGGCGCAAGGCGGCTATCTCACTTTTGACGAAATCGTAAGCTACTGGCGTGAACGCAAGCCAAAGGAGCGGCTCGCGCTATTTGGTGAAGCCTTCGCCACGCGTTTCGACTGACGCTTGCGTTGTTATATCGCTGAGCAAACAGTGAATAGTGCGGCTTCGGTAGGGCCAGGTCGCTACAAAACTATTGCTAGGTTGAAATCCGAGTTGCTCGCATTCGCGCCGGAAATGGAAGGATCGTCGGCGTTTGATAAACTGAAGAATTAACACGATAAATTTTGCGCGATGATCAACTCACCAAAGTGGGAGGAGGTGTGGGCGTCGCGAGCGCATCACAATTTCCGCCATTGGTTGATGCAGGTTTATTTTAAGGCCTCGGCGAGAGCGGATTTCAGAAAATCGGACAGTCGCATTGGGCTAATTTCATCGTTTGACGCTGGAATGCTCGTCTGCTCATCCCGTCTGCTCATCCCGCCGCGATCGCCCGTCGTAGGAGCTCGCCGATGCGGTCGAAATAAGCACTGTGCGATTCGTCCTCCAGCTTCCAGGCCAGACGCATCGACGGATACCATCGTGAGTATTTCGGCGGTATTAGTCGGTGGCCGCTGAACCAGCACCAATGCGCTTGGGTTCGGTTCGCTAGCAGGGTCCAAACCGGACGGCCGAGCGCGCCGGCCAGATGGGCCGCGGGGCTGTCTACGGCCACAATCAAATCACAAACCGAGATCAACGCCGCCAAGCCATCCAAATCGGCGCTTGTGTCTATGGCGTGATCGGACCGTATCCGAATCCCGCTTTGCTTTTCGAAAGCCTCGATTTCCGCAACCGCGCCGTCACCGTTAAGATTAATCCAAGTGACCCCGGCGTTCTCCAGCAACGGGCGAAGATCGGTAAGCGACAACCCAACCTCGTTCCTGCCGGCGCCCCGCCAAAACAATCCCACGGTCCTGTGCTCCGGCTTGGTGAGATCAAGCATCAGGTCGATCGCGCGTTCTGAATCCGCCGCTAGGTAGCCGACTTTCTGGTTGAAGGAGGCGCGGCTTTGTCGTCGTAGGCCACATAACCGTCCTATCGGGATATGCGCCGCGATATCGCTTGCTGACAGCCGGGGATCGGCCGGCGTAGCGGTGGCGACGACCTCGGTGTGCGGCAACGCCCGTTGGAAAATCGGCGTCAACGGAGCGGCGCATTCGATAACCAAGCCGTCGGGCAAGTCCAGCTCGGGTAGAACCGAGGCGAACAGTATTTGCGTTGCGATCGATTGCTCGGCCCAGACCAGAAGTTTGCCGTCCAGGGCGCTCTTACCGTCCCAGACCGGGCTGGGGAAATCTCGCCAGACACCGGGCGCCGGTGGATAGGAAAACCGCCATTCGTAATCCGACCATCCGCGGGAGAAATGCATCGCCTCCAACTCAATCAACGCCCGGTAGTATCGGGCGGCGGCGAAGTTCGGGCTGTGGATCAGCGTTTGGTCGAAAGAAGCATGGGCGGCCCCTATATCTCGGGCCTGCAGCATCGACACGCCGAACAGGGTTCGGATATGCGCACTCGTCGGGAAAAGCACCAGCGCCCGCCGCAACCAAACTCGCTCGGCGTGACGATCCGACAATCCGCCCTGCGCCAGCGCCAGGAGCTGGCAGGCCCCGGCATCCTGCGGCGTCTGGATCATCCGCAGGCGCAGATCAGGGATTTCCTTCTCGAAATTCCCGGCTTGCAGGCTCTTCAGGATTTCAGAATGAGCGCGCTGGGCCGACGGGGAGGCATCCGCCTGCATGTGATCGGTCACGGTTTAGCGCCACGAATGGGTCGTCAGGATCATCCGGCTCGTATATTCATGAGCGACGCAGTGGTCAATGCGTGATCGCCTGATCGACCGGGAGAGCTGAGATGAAGATCAAGTCGGTGAAGGCGTGGTGGCTGCATGTGCCGATTCCCGAAGCGCAACGCCATCGCTCTGATTTCGGCGTTGTCGCCTCCTTCGACATGACCTTGGTGCGGATCGAGACCGAGGACGGTCTGGTCGGCCATGGCGAGGCCAAGGCGACCGTCGCCAGCGCTGGCGATAATCGTGCGGTGGTCTCGTTGATCGAGCAGGAATTAGGCCTGATGCTGATTGGCCAGGACCCGCGCGACATCACCCGGCATTGGGAAAATTTCTATAGCGGCGTGCGCGGTCATTATGCCCTGGATCGGGGCCATGTCTTTCCAATTCTCGGGCGCCGGGGGATCACCATCTCGGCGATTAGCGGCATCGATATCGCGTTGTGGGATCTGTTGGGAAAATCCCTGGACGCGCCTGTTTGGCGGCTGCTTGGCGGACGCCGGCACGAGCGGATGCCGGCCTATGCCTCGGGCGGTTGGGCGCCGGCGGACAAGATCGGCGCGCAGTTGCAGTCCTATATCGATCGCGGCGGCTTCAAGGCGGTGAAGATGCGGGTTGGCGTCGCCGATGGCGAGGTCCGGCATTCGGCGGAACGGGTGCGCGCCGCGCGGGCCGCTCTGGGGCCGGAGATCGACATCATGTGCGATGCCCACGGGACCTTCGGCGTCGCCGAGGCCAAGCGATTCTGCCGGCTGGTCGAAGATTGCGACATCGCCTGGTTCGAGGAGCCGGTGACCGCCGACGACAAGCGCGGCCTGGCGGAGGTGCGGGCCAGCACCGATATTTCGATCGCCACAGGCGAGAGCGAGGCGACGCGCTTCGCCTTCCGCGATCTGGCCGAACTGCGGGCCGCCGATATCTTTCAGCCCGATCTGGCGATTTGCGGCGGCATCACCGAGGCGATGCGCATCGGGGCGATCGCCAGCGCTTTTCAAATCCGTCTGGCGCCGCACCTGTGGGGCGGGGCGTTGATGTTCGCCGCCGGCCTGCATGTCTCGGCCGCGTCACCGGCGGCGCATATCATCGAATACTCCCTTGCCGCCAATCCGATGCTGTTCGAATTGTCGCAAGAGCCCCCGGTTTCGATCGACGGCATGATCGAGATCCCCGACCGCCCGGGGCTTGGCGTGACGATCAATGAGGATTTTGTGAAGCGCTATACGGTGGAGTGGGGGCGGGATGACAAGCCATTAGGTCGAGCGGCCGGCTTCCCGCCGCAAAATATACAACCCGCCGCCAACCACCAGCAGCCCCCCCAGCAGCACTTCGATTCCCGGTAGGTCGCCCCAGAACACCGCCCCGATCAGCACCGCCCAGATCAGGCTGGTGTATTTGAACGGGGCGACCAGCGCGACCTCGCTAAGTCGGAAGGCTTCGATCATCAGATACTGCGCGCCGCCGACGAAAACGCCGGAGATCGCGAAGATCCAAAGATGCTCGAGCTGGACCGGCTGCCAGCCCAGGGGCCAGCTGCAAAACCCCAGCAGGGTGACCATGGTGGTGCTGACCATCAGGATGGCGCTGGAGCTTTCCGTGTTGCTGATCCGGCGGGTTAGCACATCGCGCATGGCGCCGAAGAAAGCCGCGCCGACCGGAAATAAAAACGCAATGCGAAAGGCGTCCCCGGTAGGTTGGATGATCACCAAGACGCCGGTGAAGCCAACCAGGATCGCCGTCCATCGCCGCCAGCCGACGCGCTCGCCAAGAAATGGTATCGCCAGCGCCACGGCGATGATCGGCCCGGCGAAGGTGATCGCGATCGCGTCGGCGATTGGCAATTGACTGAGGCCGCTGACGAAACAGATCGTCGAGGCGCTCATTAGGCCGGCCCGGGCGAGTTGATGGCTCCAACGGTTCACTCGAAGCGCGCTGGTCCTGCCGCTCAGCACATAATAGGCGATCAGCAAAAAGACGATCGAGATGCCGCGCAGCGCCATGACCTGGCCGACCGGATAACTCTCGGTGAGGTATTTGGCCAAGCCGTCATTCGCCGTCAACACCAGCGCGCCGGCGGTGATGCACAGCACACCGCGCATCGGCGGGGATACGGCCAGCACGGCTTGTCGGGGTGAGATCACCGGAGGGCTCGCAATCATCAGGGGCGCGGAAACAGGGGTGAGACAACCATGATCGCAGCCGCCGCGAAAGTCCCCGGTTGGCGAGGGGGGCTGAGGGATGCTATCACGCGCCATGATTCGTATTAGAGAGATGACATATCGGGTTGCTGGCCGGGTGCTGTTCGACGCCGCCTCGGCCACGGTGCCGTCCGGCCACAAGGTCGGGCTGGTCGGGCGCAACGGCTCTGGAAAATCGACGCTGCTTCGGCTGTTGTCTGGCTCGTTGCATCTGGATAGCGGCGAGATCGCGATTGACGGCATTGCCGGCAATCCGAACGCCATCGGCACGGTCGAGCAGGAAGCCCCGAGCGGCGATCAGACACCGCTGGATTTCACCCTGGCGGCGGACCGGGAGCGCGCCAGTCTGCTGGAGCGGGCGGAGGTCGAAACCGATCCCCTCCGGATCGCCGAGATTCAGGAACGCCTGGTCGATATCAGCGCCCATGTGGCGCCGTCGCGGGCGGCCTCGATCCTGGCCGGATTGGGCTTTGACGAGCCGGCGCAAAATCAACCGCTGTCGAGTTTCTCCGGTGGTTGGCGGATGCGCGTGGCGATCGCGGCCTTGCTGTTCGCCGAGCCGGAATTGCTGCTGCTGGATGAGCCGACCAACCATTTGGATCTGGAGGCGGCGATGTGGTTGGAGATGCATCTGCGCGCCTATCCAAAGACCCTGGTCGTGGTCAGCCATGATCGCGACCTGCTGAACCGGGCGGTGACCGGAATCCTGCATCTAGAGAACTTGAAGCTCACCTATTACACCGGCGGCTATGACCGGTTTGAGCGGGTTCGGGCCGAGCGATTGGCGCTGCAGGACGCGATGGCGCGCAAGCAGGCGAGCCAGCGCAAGCACATGCAGGCCTTCGTCGACCGGTTTCGCTACACCGCCAGCAAGGCGCGTCAGGCCCAAAGTCGGCTGAAAGCCTTGGAGCGTATGGATGTGGTGTCGACCGGTGCGGCCGAACCGACCACGGTGTTCCGGTTTCCCGAACCGGCTGTCCTGCCGCCGCCCCTGGTCACCTTCAATAAGGCGTCGGTCGGCTATGCGCCGGGGGAGCCGGTTCTCACCGGCATCGATCTGCGCTTGGATGCCGATGACCGGATTGGTTTCCTTGGACAGAACGGCAATGGCAAGTCGACCCTGGCCAAGCTGATCGCTGGACGGTTGGAGCGGATGGCCGGCGAGTCGCACCGCACGGCCAAGCTCAAAGTCGGGTTTTTTGCTCAACATCAGGTCGACGATCTGGTGCTGGAGGACACCGCCACCGATCACCTGGCCCGGCTGATGCCGGATGCGCCGAAGGACCGGGTGCGGGCCCGGCTTGGCGGCGTTGGGCTGGTGCAGGACAAGCAAACCACCAAGGTCAAACATCTTTCCGGCGGCGAGAAAGCCCGGCTGACCATCGCCCTGATCACCCATGACAGCCCGCATGTGCTGATCCTTGACGAGCCGACCAATCATCTGGACATTGATGCGCGCGATGCGCTGGTCCAGGCGCTGAACGATTACAAGGGCGCGGTGATCCTGATCAGCCATGATCGGCGATTACTGGAGCTTACCGTCGACCGGCTGTGGATGGTCGCGGACGGCACGGTGCAGCCTTTCGAAGGCGATCTCTCCGACTATGCGGGGTGGCTCCGGGACCGAGCCAAGGCGTCGTCGGCGAAGAAGACCAAAACCGCAGTGGGCGGTGAGGGCGGTGAGGCCAAAGGGCGGGGCAACCGCAAGGAAATGCGCAAGGCCGCCGCCGACCGGCGCAAAGAAAACGCCGATATCCGCAAGGCTGCACGGGAAGCGGAAAAGGCCCTGGAGAAACTGACCGCCCGCCGCCAGACGGTTATCGACAAACTTGGCGATCCGTTGACCTATGAGATGTCCACCCAAGAGGTGAAGGCGCTGGTCCAAAAGAAAGAAGCCGTGGACCGCGAGATCGCCGCCGCCGAGACCGCTTGGCTGCAGGCCAGCGAAGCGCTGGAAGCAGCGGAATAGCGGCGCCGTTTAGTTCGGCATGTCAAAGGCCGTGACCGCGCCGTATGGTGAAACGTCTTTGGATAAATTTTGAGTGTTGCCGGGTAGATCAGGAGAGCAAACGATGACTAATTCCATTGCCGCCACAGAGCTGAAGACGCGGATCGATGGCCGCGACGAATTGGCGTTGATCGATGTGCGCGACGAAGGGGTGTTCGGCGCCCGCCATATTCTGCTTTGCGCCAATATTCCGCTCAGCCAGCTTGAACTGCGGATCCCTGATTTGGTGCCGCGTAAGGCGACGCCGGTGGTGTTTTGCGATGCCGGCGATGGTTTGGCCGAACGGGCCGCCGACCGCTTGGCGAGCTTTGGCTACACGGACATAGCGGTGCTCGCCGGCGGCATGGACGCCTGGGAGGCGGCCGGGCTGGAGCTGTTCAGCGGTCTCAACGTGCCGAGCAAGGCGTTTGGTGAATTCGTTGAGCACGCCTATGGCACCCCGTCGATTTCTGCCGAGGAGCTGAAGGCGATGATCGACGGGGGCGAGAACATGATTGTTCTCGATTCCCGGCCGATGGACGAATTCCGGATGATGAATATCCCGACCGGGATCGACATGCCGGGCGCGGAATTGGTGCATCGGATGCAGGAATCGGTGCCTGACAGCAAGACGACGGTGGTGGTCAACTGCGCCGGGCGCACCCGTAGCATCATTGGCGCGCAATCGCTGATCAATGCTGGCGTGCCGAATAAGGTGGTGGCGTTGCGCAACGGGACGATGGGCTGGCATCTCGCCGGGTTTAAACTTGAGCACGGGCTGGAGCGGCGTCCGCCGAAAGTGTCGAGCGACGGCCATAAGGTCGCGCTGGCCCGGGCCGAGAGCGCGGCGAAGCGTTTTGGCGTCAAGCGGATCGATGCCGCCACGCTGGACGCCTGGCGGGCCGAGCAGGGGACACGGACCCTCGGCATTCTCGATGTGCGCACGATCGAAGAGTTCGAGGCGGGTCACATCGCCGACTCGCGCCATGCCGCCGGTGGCCAGCTGGTGCAGGCGACGGATGTTTATGTCGCCACCCAGAACGCTCGGGTGGTGCTGGTCGACGACATGATGGTCCGGGCGTTGATGACCGCGAGCTGGTTGGAGCAGCTGGCTTGGTGCGAGGTTTACGTCCTCGATTCCGGCCTGGACGGCCAACCGATCGTCCAGGGAAAGCGGG
>JAQBUJ010000087.1 GCA_027623845.1 Pseudomonadota bacterium | reverse complement strand
ATACCGGACCAAAAGGGATAATCCGCTCGAATGGTATGCACTGCCTGCATGTCCGCGACACTGGGTTTGGCATTTCATCCGATCGGGCGGAAGACGTTTTTCGCCCCTTCGTGCGGTTGGAACCCGAAGTAACCTCGGCCGCCGGTACCGGCATCGGCCTTTCCATATGCCGCCGGCTGATTGAGGGAATGGGCGGCAAGATGGGATTCGAGAGTGAGCCTGACGTTGGCTCGAACTTCTGGTTCACCCTTCCCGGATCTGCCAGTCAGATGGTGAACGACGCGAGCGCCATGACCGACGCCGGGGTGGGTGCACCAGGAAACGCTGCCGACTGCGCCGCCACCGGGGACATTGAAGGCGACCCAGAAGACGGCCCAGAAGGCGGCGATCCAGACCGGGCGGGTGATCTAGACCGGGCGACCGGCATTCAGGAGAGCTTGGTGACCTTAAAACAGATGACCGAAGGCGCGAGGGCCAAAGCCGCGGACCCGGTGGCGGCGCCGGTGACGGCGCCGGCGAAGTCGGTCCTGTATATTGACGATGATCGGGCGAACGTTCTTTTGATGAAGGCGGTTGTCGCCCGTGAAAAAAACATCACTTTCTATTCCGCCCCGACTGGGGAATTGGGCTTGGCGATGGCCCAAAGCCTTCTACCGGATTTGATTTTGTTGGATATAAACCTGCCCGAACTGGACGGTTACCAGGTTCGGCAACGGTTGCAGGATATGCCGCAAACCAGGGCCATTCATGTGGTAGCGTTATCGGCAAATGCGTATCCGAAAGATATTCAAAAAGCATTGGATTCCGGGTTTGATCAATACTTGATAAAGCCAATTGATATAAAGGAGACACAATCGGTGTTTGAAAAATATCTAACCGATTGATTGTCGGTAAGCATCGGTTCCAACCAAGCCTTTATATTCAACATTGAACGGCGTTTGGGTCTTGATCACCCGGCGGTGGATTTTGAACCGCCCATTGAGCCCGGGCGAACGCGGGGTCGATTTATCGTCGTTCGGTCGCCCCCGTCCCAGCGATCGCCATCGACGATCACGCTTTTGTCGCCATGCAGGCGTTCGGGAAGGGCCGGGGTCATGGCTTTGCCGAACGCCCGTTCTCCTCCAGCTCAGCGGCGGCGATCGCCCGGGTCAGAGCGCCGCTCAGCGCCTTGGCCGATTCAAGCGACAACTCGACCGCGGCGCGGGAGCCCGGACCCTGGGTCTGGTTGACGAAGTCGATGGCGATGGCCTCTTCCAGAAAGGCATAATGCGGATGATCGTAGGACACCACCGCATGCGAGACGGCAAACCAGCCGTCACTGCCCTTGCCGGCGCCCTCGGCATCGACGATCTGTACGATTGAGGTGCACATTCGATCTATTTCGTCAGATGCTTCTGGAAGAACGCGAAGATTTTTTCCCAGCCGTCCATCGCCTGCTCAACACAGTACATCGGCCGGTGGTAATAGAAGAACCCATGACCGGCGCCATCGTAGCGGTGAAATTCGTAATCCTTTTTGTGCTTTTTGAGTTCGGCTTCATGTTGGTCGACCTGCTCCGGGCTTGGCGCGCGGTCTTCATTGCCGAACAGACCGAGCATCGGGCAGGAAAGATCCTTGGTGAATTCGATCGGCGGCACCGGCTGCTTTTCCGGTCGATCGTCCTCGGCCTGTACCACGCGCCCGCCCCACAATTCGACGACGGCGTCGATGCTGCTGGTGTTGCAGGCATAGAGAAAGGCTTGCCGGCCACCGGAGCAACTGCCGATCACCCCGATCTTGCCGTTGTGATAGGGCTGTGCGCGGAGCCAGGCGACCGCCCCCTCGGTGTCGCCGATGACCTGGGCGTCGGCGACACCGCCCTCGGCGCGCGCCTTGGCGGCGACATCCTCGGCATTGCCCTCGCCAACCCGGTGATAGAGGTTGTGACTGATCGCGGCATAGCCGTGATGGGCGAATTTTCGGGTCATCTCACGGTACCATTCGCTCCAGCCGGGCAAATGATGGATCAGCACCACGCCCGGAAACGGGCCAGGCCCCAGGGGCCGGGCGACATAGGCCGAGATAAGCTCGTTATTGTCGCCGTTGATCGATAGGGATTCCGCAATCATGCCTTCGTAAGCCATCGTCACCACCTCTTCTTGAATACAAATCGCCAAGTTTTGGATGCGCATTCGCAGCGCTGTCGCCGGTCGAAAAGCAAACGGTCGGTGAGGTTAGCACACCCCTTCACCGTAAATCGATCAGCCCGGCGATCAACCCTTGCTTGCTTCTCGGGCGTCTCTGATCGCCCGCCAGACCCGTTCCGGTGTCGCCGGCATCGCCAGCTCTTCGATCCCAAGCGGCGCCAGGGCGTCGAGGATCGCACTGGTCAGACAGGCGACGGCGCCAACCGTCCCGGCCTCGCCGGCGCCCTTGATGCCAAGCGGGTTACGCGGACTGGGCACGGGGTTGGTCTCAATCTCAAAAAACGGAAAATCACTGGCCCGCGGCATCACATAGTCCATGAACGAACCGGTGAGCACCTGACCGCTCTCGTCCCAGAGGACTTGTTCGCCGAGGATCTGGCCGGCGCCCTGAACGATCCCGCCATGCAGTTGGCCTTTCAGCAGCAACGGGTTCATCACCGTGCCGACATCATCGACCGCGCCATAGCGCAGAATCCGCACCACCCCGGTCTCAGGGTCGATCTCGACCTCCGCGACATGGCAGGCGTTCGGAAAGGTCGGCCCTGGCGCCTTGAAGGTGGCGAAGCCGGTCAACCCGCTCTCCATTCCCGGCGGCAGCAAGGCCGGTTGGAACGCCATCGCCGCGATTTCCTTCAGGCTGAGCGACCGGTCGGTGCCGGCGACGGTGAAGCGACCGTCGGTAAACTCGATATCCTGCTCCGGCGCCTCCAGGGCGTGGGCGGCGATCGAGCGGCCCTTGTCGATGATCTTCACCGACGCGCCCAACAGCGCCCCGCCGCCAAGGCCGGAAACCCGCGAGCCACCGGTGCCATGGCCATAGCTGACCAAGTCTGTATCGCCCTGGACATAGCGCATGGCCTCAAAGTCGAGGCCGAGCTTGTCCGACAGCAATTGCCGGAACACCGTTTCATGGCCCTGGCCGTGCGAATGGGTGCCCATGAGGATGGTGGCCCGGCCCTGACGGTCGAAGCGGATCTCGCCGCCCTCGTCGAACATTCCGGCGGCCTGCTCGACGGCGTTGGCGATGCCCAGGCCCCGCAGCCGTCCGGCATCGTGGGCCTTAGTCCGGCGCGCCTCGAAGCTGGCGGCATCGGCGATCTCCAGGGCGCGATCCATGTTGCGTTCGAACTCGCCGCAATCGTAGTTGTAGGTCAGCGCGGTTTGATACGGCATCGCCGCCGGGGGGATGATGTTGCGGCGGCGCAATTCCACCCGGTCGAGGCCAAGCTGGCGCGCCGCCAGATCGATGACCTGCTCAATGGCCGAGGTCGCCTCGGGTCTGCCGGCGCCCCGATAAGGCCCGGTCGGCCCGGTATTGGTGAACACGCCGAGGATTTCGGCATGGATCGCCGGGGTCAGATAGACACCGGCCACACCGCCGATATTGCCAAACGCCGGCAGCGGCCCGAAATTCGACAGATAGGCGCCCATATTGGCCAGGCACCGCACCCTGAGGCCGGTGAACATCCCGTCCGGGTCCAGCGCCAGTTCAACCGCCATGGTCATGTCGCGGGCCTGCTCTTCAAGGATCCCGTCCGAGCGCTCATTGGTCCATTTCACCGGCCTGCCAAGCTGCTTGGCGGCCCAGAGCACCAACGGAAATTCGGCGAAGATATTGGCCCGGAGCCCAAACGATCCGCCCATATCGGGACTGATGATGCGAGCTGGCTCTCGGCGACGCCCAGCACCGATTCCGACAACCAGCTACGGATGTCATGCGGGAACTGATTGCCGGAGGTGAGGGTATAACGGTCCTCGAATTGATCATAAGCCCCGATCGCGGCGCGCGGTTCCATCGGATTGATCGCCACCCGCGGCATTGGAAGCTCGAGCCGGGTGACGTGGCTGGCGGCGGCGAAAGCGGCGTCGGTCTTCGCCTTATCGCCCAACTCCATGCGGAAGCAAATATTGTCCGGACAATCCTGCCAAACCGACGGCGCTGCGGCGTCGATAGCGCGGGCCGTCACTACGTTCACCGGCAAGCTCTTATAGTCGATGTCGATCAGTTCGGCGGCGTCACGGGCCTGGCTGCGGCTGTCCGCCACGACGAAGGCGACGGGATCGCCGACGAAGGCCACCTTGTCGCGGGCCAGCGCCGGGCGCGGCGGTTGGAACATCGCCGTGCCATCCGGTCGTTTCAGCGGCACCGCCTTGGCGGCGAAGCAAGGCATGTCGCCGAGCCCGGCGGCGGCGATATCGGCGCCGGTATAGACCGCCAGAACCCCGGGCGCCGCGCGCGCCGCGGTAACGTCAATCGTCCGGATCCGCGCATGGGCATGGGGCGAGCGCAGGATATGGGACCACGCCTGGCCCTCAAGGTTGATATCATCGGTGTAGCGACCGCCGCCTCTGAGAAAGCGCTGATCCTCGACCCTCGGCGCTGCTTGTCCAAGACCGAATTTCATGGTGCCATACGCCCCTTATCCGTGATGCCCGACCGCTCAATCCTGCGGGACCGGGGAAAGCCTAACGCCAAGTGATCGGTTAAACCATGGCCGACGTGAAGCTGGCGGTTGATGCCGGCGAAGAGTGGCGCGGCGGCGTGAGATTGATCGGCGATGCTTGTATTGCTTGCCCCGGCTGGTGCATAGGGTGAGGGTTGAGACAGGAGGTCCTTGATGTCGAAGCCTTTGGTGGGCGTGATTGCGTCCATGCACCTATTTGACGAACGCGTCGCCGTGCAGCAGGTCGGCGAGAGAAATCTTCGGGCCGTGGCGGAGGTTGCCGGCGCCTTGCCGATGATGTTCGCCGGCTGCCCCAACATCACCGATATCAGCGCCTTACTTGATGTTGTCGATGGTATTTTACTAACCGGCGCCCGGGCGAATGTTCACCCCACCCAGTTTGGCGTCGAGCCTCATCCCAGCCATGAACCCTATGATGAAAACCGCGATGCGGTGGCGCTTCGATTGACCAGAGCCTGTGTTGAGCGCGGCGTCCCGATCCTCGGTGTCTGCCGTGGTTTCCAGGAGATGAATGTCGCCTTTGGCGGGGCCCTGCATCCGGAAATCCGCGACTTGCCGGGGCGGATGAACCACCGGGCGCCGCGATTGGCCAACGGCGAGATCCATCCCGACCCGAATGTAGTCTTTGCCGATCGCCATGCTGTTGATCTCGTGCCCGGTGGGACGTTCGCACAGCTTTTTGGCTGCGAGACGATTCGGGTTAACTCACTCCATGGTCAGGGTATTTCCGAGACTGGAGCGCGCGTCGTCACCGAGGGCGTGGCCGAGGACGGCACCATCGAAGCGATCCGCATCGCCGACGCACCGGGCTTTGCCTTAGGCGTTCAATGGCACGCCGAATATGATCCGCAAAGCAATCCGATAAACCGTGCCCTGTTTCAAGGCTTCGGTGAGGCCCTGGCGAAGAACAAACGGGCTAAATAAACCCGGCCTTTCAAGACCCGTCCAGAAAGGGAGGTCTTCTCCCCATCCGACCAACGGCGCCGCTGTTCCGGACCGAGCTCGCAACAGCCTGTTAGGACAAAAGCTCATGATCGACTTTATCGACCCACCGGAACCGGGTGCCTCTCGACCGTTCAGCCGGGCGGCCCGGGCCGGGGGGCTGGTGTTTGTCTCCGGTCATTCGGCGCCGCATGACCCGGCCCATGGCGTTCACCGGGGCGACACCGCCGAGCAGCAGGTCAAAGAATCCCTGGCGTTGATCCGCGACATTCTGCGTGAGGCCGGCAGCAGCCTTGAGCGGGTGGTTCAGGTCACCATGCTGATTACCGATCCCTCGGATTACGCCGCCTGCAACACCGAGTATGTGAAGCACTTTCCAGGGGGATTGCCGGCCCGTCATACGGCGCGGTTCGGGGTGCCCACCGACGCCAAAGTCGCGTTCTCCTGCATCGCCCTGGCGGGGGACTGACGGCGCCGGCGCAGCCTTCTTGAATCGTCTTGGGGCGGGCTAATTCACCTTGAGGCGGGGCCGGGGCTTTCGTACCCTCCGGCGTTGAGCCTTTCGTCCAGGCCTTTCCACGCAAAGCCAAGATCCTTCAGCACGGAGAAAACCATGCCCGTCGCCAAGCCCGCCCTCTCGCTCACCGCCGTGCCGGGGCGCCGGCATCGCATTCTCGACGTCGCCGTGGCGGCCGAGGATCGCGGGTTCGCCGGCCTCTATCTGCCGTCGCTGTCGGATAACATGTCCTTGGCGACGGCGCTTGCCAGCTGCACCAAAAGGATACCCTTCGGCACCTCGGTAACGCCGATCTATTGGCGGACACCGGTGGACTATGCCCAGAGCGCCGCCTTCATCCACGAGCTGTCGGGGGGCCGGTTCAGTTTCGGCATCGGCGTCAGCCATGCGCCGGCGCATGCCCGGTTCGGGGTCACGGTCGGCAAACCGCTCGGCGATATGCGGGAATTCGTCGCCGATCTCAAGGCCGCCGATCGGGTCGGCGAATTACCGCCCTTGGTGTTCGCGACTCTGCGCAAACGGATGATCGCGCTGGCCGGCGAGATCGGCGACGGCATGGTCTTCGCCAATGGCGCCCGCTCGCATATGGCCGAGTCCCTCTCGGCCCTACCGGACGCCAAGCGAACGGACGAGAATTTCATGATCGCCAACATGATCCCGACCTGCATCTCGGAAGATATCGAGGCGGCCAAGGCGGTGAACCGGCGGACGCTGACCTCTTATGCTCAGTTGGCCAACTACCGCAACTACTGGCGCGAGGCCGGTTACGAAGAAGAGATGGCCGGCGTCGAGCAGGCGATCGCCGATGGCGAGCCTGGGCGCATACCCGAATGTCTGAGCGAGCGATGGCTGGCCGATACCACCTTGTTCGGCCCACCGGCCAAGGTGCTGGAGGGGCTTGAGGCTTGGTACGACGCGGGGGTGCGAACCCCGATCCTGGTGCCGTCGTCCGCGGCCGGTAACCAGTTGCTGGCCTTCGAGGAAATGTTCGCGCTGTTTGCGTAGGTATCCGGGCTCAGTGAAAAACCCGACCCGCATCGATGACGGTGGTCTGGCCGGTCATGGTGTCGGTGCGGCACATGGTGACCACCATCTCGGCGCAGTCTTCCTTGTCGGCGGCCTTTTTTAAGATCGAGCCGGAGGAGGCGCGATCGATCTGCTCCTGCTTCAGATTGGCTGTCGCGCGGGTGCCCTCCAGAAGGCCCGGAGCCACACAATTAACCAAGGTCTCGGGCGCCAAGGCCACCGCCATGCAGCGGGTGAGATGGATCAGGCCGGCTTTGGCCACCGCATAGGCGATCGACGAGCCGGTCGGCGCCAGACCGGCCACGGATGAGATGTTGACGATGCGGCCTTGGCCCTGGGTTTTCATGATCGGCGCGACGGCCTTGGTAAGACGCATCGGCCCGGTCAGGTTGACGGCGATGATCTTGTCCCATTCGTCAATCGTCAGATTGTCCAGGTCGGGGAACGGGATCGCCTTATTATAGGCGGCGTCGTTGACCAGAATGTCGAGCCGGCCAAAGTGCTTTGTGACCGCGCCAACCAAGGCTTCCACCGCCGCTGCATCGGTAATGTCGCAGGCGAAAGCGGTGGCATTGATCTGATAAGTTGCGGCCAGTTCTTTGGCGACATCCTCGGCCTGATCGCGGCTTTGCGCGTACATGACGGCGATATGCACGCCCTGTTTAGCCAGCGCGTGACAGATGCGCTGGCCCAACCCGCCATTACCGCCGGTCACCAATGCGACCGCGCCCTTGAGCTCCATGATCTATCCCCCGCTCTTTCAGAGCACCGTTATTTATAGCCCGTTCAGGGCCGCTGAATTGATCACCATCATCTTCTCGACGGTCATCTCGTGGATCGTATGAGGCATACCGCCGACACCGTGCCCGGACGGTCCAAGCCCGGCGAAGGGCATCCAGTCGGTCCGAAACGCGGTATGGTCATTGACCATGACGGCACTGGCGTTCAACCCAGCATATATCTTCATCGCCGTATCAATATTCTGGGTGAATACAGCGCCCTGGAAGGCGAATTCCAGCCCGTTGGCGCGGGCCAAGGCGTCATCCAGATCATCGTATTTGAACAAAGCCACCACCGGGCCAAAGACTTCCTGGCGGGCGATCTTGGTGTCTGCCGGGGGATTGAGCAGGACCGTCGGCGCGTAGGTCGAGGGTGAAAGCCGCTCACCGCCGGTCGCCAAGCCGGCCCCGGCCGCCACCGCTTCTTTGACCCAGGTTTCGACCCGGTCGGCCTCGCGGTGTTCGATCAGCGGGCCTACCTCGGTCTCCGGTTTGGTCGGATCGCCAACCCGCAGCTTGGCCGCCGCCGCCGTCATCGCCTCGGCCACCCGTTCGAAACTGTCGGAATGAACGAAAACCCGCTGCACCGACACACAGACCTGACCGGCGTGATAGAAACCGCCTTTGGTCAGAATCGGAATCGCCATATCCAGATCCGCATCGGGGGCGACGATCACCGGGGCGACGCCGCCATGCTCCAGCGCGCAGCGGGTGCCCGGCGCCAATTGCGAGCGCAGGCTCCAGCCGACCTTGCCGCTGCCGATGAAACTGAAGAAGGCGACCCGAGGATCGGTCACCAGCTTGGTGGCGACCGTTGAGTTGGCGGTATTCGCCACCTGACACCATCCCTCGGGCAAGCCCGCCTCGGTCATGATCTCGGCGAAGATACGGGCGCTCAGCGGCGTCGCACTGGCCGGCTTGACGATCACCGGACAACCGGTGGCGATCGCCGGGGCGCATTGATGGGCGACCAAATTGAACGGGTGATTGAAGGCGCTGACGGCGACCACTGGCCCGATCGGGAAAGTTTGGGTAAAGGCGATCCGGTTTTTCGAGGCCGCATTGACCCGCATGGGAATGACATGGCCCTGTTCGGTCCGCAGGGTTTCGATGCAGACATCCATGCCGTCGATGGCCCGGTCGACCTCGACCAGGGAATCGAGCAGCGGCTTGCCGCCTTCCTGGGCCGCTTGCAGGGCGATGCCCTCACGCC
>JAQBUJ010000086.1 GCA_027623845.1 Pseudomonadota bacterium | reverse complement strand
ATCGCACCCGAAGTGGACCCGTGCGAACAGGCCACGTCATCGGCATAGATTTCCAATTCCGGCTTGGAATTGACCTCCGCCTTGTCGGACATCAGCATCGCCCGGTTCATCTGATAGCCGTCGGTCTGCTGGGCCTCGGGGCGGACCAGGATCTTGCCTTGGAAGACGCCTCGGGACGAACCGGCGAGCACCCCCTTATAGACCTCGCGGCTGCGGCTGCCGGCGGCGGCGTGGTCGATGAAGGTGGTGTTGTCCAAATGCTGAGCCCCGGCGGCCATATAGGCGCCGTTAACCCGATATTCGACCCGACCACCAGCGATCAGGCCGCGGATCTCGTTCCGCGCCAGACGGGCCCCAAGCGACAGCACGAAATTATCGTAGACCGCACCCTCGGCCACTTCCGCCGTGGTCAGCGCGATGTGAAAGGCGCCGAGCGCCTCGTTCTGCACTTTGTAGTGGCCGAGCCTGGCGCCCTTGCCGACGGTCACTTGGGCGACCACGTTGGAAAAATACACCTCGGCGCCGAAGCCGACATGGCTTTCGATCACGTCGGCGAAACTTCCCGCCCCGGCACGGATCAGCAATCGGGGGGCAAAACCGGTGTTCTCACCAGCCCCGATCGAGATCAGATGCACCGGCGTTTCCGGCACCGCGTCAGCAGCGATATCCAGCACCAGACCGTCCGACAATGTCGCCGTATTCAGCGCCGCCAGCGGCAGGCCATCGGTGGAATCGGCCTCGTCCAAAAGCGCCGCAACAGCGTGGCGCTCAGTCTCAGACACCTCGGCCAAGCGCCGCACGACAATCCCCTCGGGCAGCCGGTCGAGATCGGACAATTCGGGCTGTAAAACACCGTTCACCAGCACCACCCGGGGCGCCTCGATGGCCAGCACCCGGTCTTCGGGAACCTCGCCGCCCTGCCCCGACGCCAAAGCGAATTCAGCGGCCGCCAGCGCGTTGAGATTGGTGTATTTCCAGGACTCGGTCCGGGCGTGCGGCCAGCCGGCCTCGACGTAGCGTCGGCGGGCCCGGGCGTTCAAATCGACCAGCCATCCGGCGCCCTGCTCCGAAGCCCTGGCCGCCGCATGGGCGATCAGATCATCGAAAGGCGGGGTTTTGCTGAGACCATCCGGCATCATGCGGCCTCTTCGGCGTATTCGGCATAGCCGCTGGCCTCAAGCTCAAGAGCCAATTCCTTGCCGCCGGACCGCTGTATCCGGCCATGCGCCAGGACATGCACGTAGTCCGGCTGAATATAATTCAGCAGCCGTTGGTAATGGGTGATGATCAGCATGCTCCGACCGGCGGAACGCAAGGCGTTCACCCCTTCGGAGACCAACTTCAGCGCGTCGATATCAAGACCTGAATCAGTTTCGTCCAGCACCGCCAGAGTCGGCTCAAGCACCGCCATCTGCAGGATCTCGTTGCGCTTTTTCTCACCGCCAGAGAAGCCGACATTGACCGGCCGCTTCAGCATGTCGTCGTTCATGTTCAGCGTCTTGGCCTTGGCTCGCACCATCTTCAGGAACTGCATCGCGTCGACCTCAGCCTCACCCTGATAGCGCAACTTGGCGTTATAGGATTCGCGCAGGAAGGTCATGCCGGCGACGCCGGGGATCTCGACAGGGTACTGAAAGGCCAGGAAGATCCCTTCGTTGGCCCGCTCATTGGCCTCCAATGTCAGCAGATCCTTGCCTTGAAAGGTCACCGATCCGGCAGTGACGTCATAGCCGGGGCGACCGGCCAGCACATAGGACAGCGTGCTCTTACCGGAGCCGTTCGGCCCCATGATGGCGTGGATCTCTCCAGCGCCGATTTCAAGGTCGATCCCGCGCAGGATTTCCTTGCCATCGATGGCGGCGTGTAGGTTTTCGATCTTCAACAATGACATGTAAATGCTTTCTCTAGGCTCGGTAGGTGTTTCGGCGTCCGCTTAGCCGACGCTGCCTTCAAGACTGATGCCGATCAGCTTTTGCGCCTCGACGGCGAACTCCATCGGCAGGTTTTTCATCACTTCCTTGCAGAAACCGTTGACGATCACCCCGACCGCGTCCTCGGCCGAAAGACCGCGTTGCATGCAATAGAACAGCTGATCATCACTGATCTTCGAGGTTGTCGCCTCATGCTCGATCCGAGCCGATGGATTGCGGGATTCGATATAGGGGACCGTGTGGGCGCCACATTTGTCGCCAATCAACAAACTGTCGCATTGGGTGAAGTTGCGTGCCCCGTTCGCCTTCGGCATCACCTTGACCAGACCGCGATAGGTGTTATCGGCGCGGCCGGCGCTGATCCCCTTGGAGATGATCGTCGAGCGGGTGTTCTTGCCGAGATGGATCATCTTGGTGCCGGTATCGGCCTGCTGGGCGTTATTGGTGATCGCGACGGAGTAGAACTCTCCGACCGAGTTATCGCCCTGCAGGATGCAGCTTGGATATTTCCAGGTGATCGCTGATCCGGTCTCAACCTGGGTCCATGAAATCTTCGAGTTCGCGCCCCGGCAGGCGCCGCGCTTGGTGACGAAATTATAGATCCCGCCCTTGCCGGTTTCGTCGCCCGGATACCAATTCTGCACGGTCGAGTATTTGATCTCGGCATTGTCCAGGGTCACCAGCTCGACGACCGCGGCGTGCAGCTGGTTTTCATCGCGTTGCGGCGCCGTGCAGCCTTCCAGATAGCTCACATAAGCGCCTTCATCGGCGATGATCAAGGTGCGCTCAAACTGGCCGGTATTCTCGGCATTGATGCGGAAATAGGTCGACAGCTCCATCGGACAACGCAGGCCCTTGGGCACATAGACGAAGGAACCATCGGTGAACACCGCAGAGTTCAGGGTGGCGAAATAATTATCCGAATAAGGCACCACCGAACCGAGATACTTCTTCACCATCTCCGGGTATTGCCGCACCGCCTCGGAGATCGGGCAGAAGATCACCCCCATCTCGGTCAATTTGGCCTTGTAGGTGGTGGCGACGGAAACCGAGTCAAAAACCGCATCGACCGCGACCACGCCGGCCAGCAACTCCTGCTCAAGCAAGGGAATACCCAGCTTTTCGTAAGTCTTGAGCAGCTCCGGATCAACCTCGTCGAGGCTTTTCGGGCCGTCTTCCATGTTCTTTGGCGCGGCGTAGTAATAGACGTCCTGATAGTTGATCTCGGGATAGCCGACCTTCGCCCAGTTCGGCGCTTCCATAGTAAGCCAATGCCGATAGGCCTTGAGACGCCATTCCAGCATCCATTCCGGCTCATCCTTCTTGGCCGAAATGAAGCGGATGATGTCCTCGTTCAACCCCTTGGGGGCGAACTCCATCTCGATATCCGTGGAGAAGCCGTACTTGTACTTGTCCGCCGTGAGATCCTTGACCTGATCAACCGTTTCCGCCGTTGCCGACATGATGGGTCCGTTTCCGTTATTTTCAAGCGACTAAGAGTTTGTTGCCATAGGCTCGTGGGCTGAGTTCCGGTGCTCAGGGCCGATCGTTTCTACCAGCGGCGCCAATGACCGGCTCCGATAGCGGAAACAGGTCCCGCGGATCAATCAGCTCAGCCAGGCTGACATTCTCCAGCGCCGTGCGAATGGCGTTATTGACCTGGTTCCAATTGCCCCGCATCGGGCATAGGGATTCGACGTCACATTGATCCTCGGCGCCATCCACACAGGCGGTCAGCGCGATCGGACCATCAAGCGCTTCGATGATCTCGGCAACGCACACCGCCTCGGCGGCCCGGTCCAGTGAATAGCCCCCGTTGACGCCGCGATGTGAGGTAATCAGCGCCGCGCCGGCCATCTGCTTCAACAGTTTCGAGGCCGTCGGCAGCGGAATTGCCGTACCCTCGGCGATATGCGCCGCCGTCTGGACCAGCCCAGGTTGGCGCGCCATCCGTCCGAGCACCACCACCGCGTAATCGGTCATTCGGTTGAGTTTAAGCATGGTTTTCCATACCGCACTGATTTCGTACTGTTTACATACGCGGGTCGTGAGGAAAATCAACTGGAAAATGGACCATATTGGTATTGATTCGCGCGCAACGGCCCGCCGCAGTCGCCCAGAGAGGCCGCACAGGCCGGTAATTGCGCGCCTATTCGGGCCGGCAGTTGGCATCGCCGCCGCGCAATAATCCTTGCCAAGCTGAGGGCGAGGCGGGAGGTTCCAGCCCTAGTCCCCCCGCCTGGTCACCCCCACAAGGACAAACCATCGTGAGTGCCGAGCGCGTTCAAAGACCGTTTCTGGCCTGCCTATGGATGATGGGCGCGCTTGTCGCCCTGTCGGCCATGGCGATCGCCGGGCGTGAGCTTTCGGTCGAGTTGAATGCGTTTCAGATCGCCCTGACCCGCAGTGTGTTCTGCCTCACCGTGCTGATCCCGATCCTGGCGGTCATCGGCTTTCATCATGTCCGCACCACGCGCCTGCGTCTGCATCTGGTTCGCAACGTGATCCATTTCGGCGGTCAGACCGGTTGGCTCTACGGCGTGGCGCTGCTCCCGTTGGCGCAAGTCTTCGCGATTGAGTTCACCGCACCGATCTGGACGGCGATCCTGGCGACCCTGATCTTGAAAGAAAAGCTTACCCGCTATCGGGCCATCGCGATCCTGCTGGGTTTCCTTGGCATTCTGGTGGTCCTACGCCCCGGTATGGCGGTTATTCAGCCGGCCGCCCTGGTGGTCCTGTTCGCGACCTTCTGTTTCGCCTCGACCTATGTCTTCACCCGCCACATGACGGCCACGGAATCGCCGATAGCCATCATCTTTTATATGAATTTGGTGCAGCTGCCGATGGGCCTGATCCCCTCGATCCCCGACTGGACCCTGCCGTCGCTTTCGCTTTGGCCCTGGGTGGTGATGCTCGGCCTTTCGGGGCTGGGCTCGCATTTCTGTTTTGCCCACGCCTTCAAGCACGCCGATGCAACCGTGGTCACGCCGCTGGATTTCATGCGTCTGCCGCTGATCGCGGTGATCGGCCTGACGATGTACGGCGAAAGCTGGGATCTGCTGATCCTGCTGGGCGGCGCGGTGATCTTCTCCGGCAATCTGCTTAATCTTTGGAGCGAACGCGGCGCGGCGGCGAAATCACCAAAAATCAACCCGATCAGCCGACCTGCATCGGATAGTTGAGAAAGCCGCGAAACCGGGCTCGTCCGCCGCGCACCGGTGACCCGCGCCGCTCCAGGTTCGCAAAACGACGGACCATGCCCTCGATGGCAATGCGGCCCTCCATGCGCGCCAGGCTCATCCCCGCACAGGTATGGGCGCCGCCGCCAAACGCCAGATGCGGGTTCGGCGTGCGGGTGATGTCGAGACGGTCCGGGTCAACGAAGACCGCCGGATCGCGGTTGGCCGCGCCGATGCACAAGGTGACCAGGGTTCCGGCGGGGAAATCCTCGCCGCCGATGGAAACCGGTTCTGTGGCCCGACGATTGCCGAGCTGATTCGAGCTTTCGTAGCGCAGGAACTCCTCGACCGCTGAATTGATCAGCTCCGGGCGATCCCGCAACAGCGCCAGTTGCTCCGGGTTGTCCAGCAGGGCGGCGATCCCGTTGCCAATCAGGTTCGTCGTCGTCTCATGGCCAGCATTGAGCAGAAAGATGCAGTTTTGCACCAACGCCTGCAGCGACAGCCGATCGCCGGACCCGTCGCCGGCGATCAGGGCGCTCAACACATCCGAGCCATCTTCGATCAGCGCTTTGGAACGCGCGGCGATCAAGCCTTCGAGATAGCTGGAAAATTCCACCACCGCCTGATTGCCGCGCCGCTCGACGTCTTCGGAAATCGTCGCTTCCAAGGCTCCGAGTATCGCCAGCGACCAATCGCGCAACGGGCCGCGCTCATCTTCTGGAATGCGCAACAGATCACCGATCACCTGCACCGGAATGGCAGCGGCGAAATCCTCGATCAGATCAAACGCGCCCAGCCCGTTGATGCGGTCCAGCAACCGCTCGATCAGCGCCGCGAGCGGTGCTTCCAACGCTTTCAGCGCCCGCGGCGTGAAGGCTGGCATCAACAGCTTTCGAACCCGCGTGTGCAATGGCGGATCGTTGAACACCAGGCTCGTCGTGTGATGCGTAAATAGCGGGCTGTCACCGAATTTCGGCGCGAACTCGATCTTCTTGTCGGAACTGAAACCCCGGTCCCGGTAAACAACATTCACGTCGTCATAGCGCGTCAGAAAAACCGAACCGTCCGGGCAGCGATAGACCGGAGCGTGCTGGCGCAGCGCGTGATAGGTCGGAAACGGATCTTCGAGAAACCCACGGGTCAGCGCCCGCGGATCAAAGCGCCGGACCAATTCTATGTCGCTCGATTGTTTAGCCAAAACCACCGCCTCCCCCGCCCCATGGAACCCCCGCCGCCTTGAGCCGTCAAGAGCGCCCGGGCTCACAAGCCAGGATCACCGGGGCGAAGCCATTTCGGGGCGGTCGATGCCGCTCTCTTCGTGGGATATCCACCCCAAGTCTGCCCCCAATACCCCGTCACCTCGCCGGCCGGCGGGGGCCATTCCACAAGCGGCGGTCACAGCCGCGCCGGTTCACACTTTACGCCATCGCCTATCCCGCCTAGTTCGCCGGCTAAGTCAACGTGCGGTGCATCGTGCGCAAAATATCGATCAGGTCGAGAATTCGAGCGGCATAGGCCTCGCGGGCGACGAAAGCTTGACCGCCTTCGCCCTGAAAATTGCTTTGCAACACATCGAGCATCCGACGCAAGCGGCGCTGATGAAGGCGGAATCGGCGCTGCACCGGGTCGGTGACCACCCCGGCAAACGCGGTGGCGACACTCATTCCGGCAATCATGCCGCCGGTGGTGACGCCCACCAACAACGCTGAGGGCGCCGCCGGGAACAAGCCATACCAAGCACCGCCCAGCGTCGCCCCGAGTGGGAAGGATGAAATCGCCAGATACTGCGCCAGCATCGCCGCGAGCGCTGGCCCCAATGAAATCGCCGTCGGGGTGAATTGGTTCAACGCCAGGGCGCCGGTGCCAAGATTGATCATCGCCCCGGCAAGCTCGGCGGCAGCCGCTCTAGAGCCGGCGTAATTCTCCAAAATATCGGTCATTCGACCGTGCAGCTCAGGGTCTTCGGCGTGTTGTCCAATGGCGCGCAACGGGTCGCTCACCGCCCTGATCAAGTCGGGATCGGACAAGATTTCCTAGGCCAGCGCGTCGCGTTCGCTGCGCCGCGCGCCATCGTCGAAAGGCAGCTCCAGCAATTCCGTGTGGATCAGCCATTCGATCTCACGATCGACCGAAGTACGCAGCAACAGGTTACGTCGATCCAGCCATTCAGCGGTCCGCCCGGCGCCCACCCGCCGCGCCGCCATCGCCCCAAGCTTCGCCCCAACCGTTGGCAGCATTAGCGCCACGTTCACCGGCGCGCGGATCAAATCCAATCCCAAGGCGTTGCGATGCAGACCAAGGCTGCCGGAAAAGGTGAAATGCGCGTCGACAAAATCTTCCACCTTGCCGCGCCGGGCTTCGAAGTAGCGTTGCACCGCCGTATCGACAATCCGTTCCGCAGCTCGGCCGTCCAAAAGCGCGCCCGCAGGCCCGGCGGATCCTTGCAGTTTGGACTTCATCGATGAAAACCGCCCATGAATTGCGCAAGACAAAGCAAAGTCAGTGTAACATCTCCTGCCATTTGCCTTGATATAGTCCCCCTGATGGCCATTAGTAGAGGGCTTGAGATTTCATTCACCTTCCCACTCCAACCAATTCGAGGTAAAATAAAGCGAATTCACTAATCATTGTTGGCGAAGCCCGCAACTGTTCGGATACTGTTTGATGGCCTACGAGATCCTCACACAACGTGATGGAAATTGGCAGATCGAAGCCGTCGCCATCAAGAAAGATGAGGCGATAAGCATCGGCACGCAGATGCTTGCCAGGCCTGGCGTGACCGGTATCAAGGTGATCCGAGAAACCGGGAGATCCATCGCTCAGCTCAAAGACAGCGATGTCATCTTCGAGAAACTCAAAGCGCCGAAGAGTGAAAACGGGCAAGTTTTCGTCAATGAAATTGATGAGGCCCCGGATTGCGACTCTCCCGAGGATCTGGTTGGCGCCAACGGTCGGATGACCGTCAATCGCTTGTTCCGTACCTATTTGGACAAAAACAACATCACCGCCTCCGAAGTGATGCATTCCTACAAAGAACTCAAGCGGGCGATGGACGCCGACAGTTTGGTGCCCAGCGCGATCGCCAAGGTGGCGCAGCTCCAAGCCCAGGATGGCGGCGTTTCGTCCAACGAACGCCGCGACCTGCTATTCGGTTTCGTCCAATCACTCACCGAGCGGGCGCGCCTTGCCGAAGAGAAAAAATTACCGCGCATCCGTGAACAAGGCTTCGATGCGGCCTTCACCAAGCTCTGCGACATGGCCGAAGGCGATGAGTTCGACTATCTCCTCCGGGTCACCGTCACCCAGGAATTGCTCGACAATCGCAATTGGTGGGGCAAATTGGTGCAAACCGTTGAATGGGCAGACCCGACGGAGGATCTGCGGGCCCTCGGCGCTCTCGACGGTTTTCTATCTGATACGCTGGCCAATAATTCGGTGCTGCAGGACCTGCTTGGTCAGCAGGCGGATATGGGAACGGCGCTGCTGACCATGCTCGATCTCGGCGCCGGTAAATTGGAAATCGGCGCCCCTGAAGACCATCCGGCCGAAAGCCTGGAGCGGACCACGGCGCAACTCAACAGGTTGCTCGGCAACGGCAAGATGGTGGACAGCCAGAATATGCTGACGGACCGTATCCGCCGGCAATTGCAAGGCAAGGGGACTTTATCCAAGGGCGTGGAAGGCGAGGAGCGCGACCATTTCCGCAAAATCCTCGACCGATTGGTGACCCGTGATGAATTCCTCGGCGGCCCGACCATGGCTGAAGCGGTGACCGAGCGCCAATCCACGATGCTGAACAAAGGCGGCCTCGCCGGCTTGAAGGAGGCGACGGGCCGGGTCATTCCCGCTCTGGGCGAGCCGGCTCGCAAGGCGTCCTATCTGCTTTCGCTGCTCGATAGCAAAATGGGCCAGGGTGATCTGGGCGACGAAATTAACGATCACCTCAACACTTTGTTCATGCGGCCGGAATCGGTGCATCGGATCGTCAAGGACGACCTGCCGCCAAACCGAAAAATGGAACAGATAACGTCGGCTTTCTATCGGATCCGAGACTCCGGACTACCGGAAAGCCGCAAGCAGCAACTC
>JAQBUJ010000085.1 GCA_027623845.1 Pseudomonadota bacterium | reverse complement strand
CGGGCTTATCTCGGGGTGATTGCCCTGTTTGGGTTTGGCTTGCTGGCGGTATCCGTCTCGCACCATTTTGGCCTCGCCATGGCGGCGCTGTTCCTTGTCTCCGGCATGGCGACGGCCTCGGATATTCTGACTCAATCGATGTTGCAGCTTAGCGTGCCGAACGCGCTGTGCGGCCGCGCCATGGGCGCCTGGTCGCTGGCCATCTCCATCTCGCCGGTTGGCCAGATGGAGATGGGATTTCTGATCGGCTGGCTCGGCCTCGGCACCGCTTTTGCGATCAATGGCAGCGCGTTGATCGCCATCGCTCTGGTGGTCGCGCTTACGGTGCCGAGCCTGCGTAAATTGTAAGCGCCGGTTATGGGTTAAATCCCCGACCCCGGTCCAGGACCCGTGCCGCTACTTCGCCTCGAAAACCAGATAGGTCCGGGTCTCGATGCTTTCGCGCGGCGGCATGTCGGCTGTTTCATCCGGGTGGATAAACGCGCCATGCGGGGTGAACCGGGCGCGGCCATCGTCAATGCTGTCCCAGCCTTTGATCAGGATCACCTCGTCGGTCGTCATCTCGGACGCGTAATACCAGCGATGCCCCTCGCCGCGCGCCAGTTGGTAGATCTCGCCAACACGATCGGGAAAGCGCTGGTCGGTGGCGATCAGATCCTCGGCTGGAATGCTGGATGAATCCGCCAAGGCCAGCGGCGAACGCTTGACCGGCCCGGTGATCGGTCGCCAGACATTTACCTGGATGATCCGGCCACCAGAGGAGAGCACCCGCTCGACCTCGGCCTCGCCCAGGGTATCCTTGGCCCGTTGCGGGCCGGATTTCACTGTATAGTCGGCATGCACACGGTCCGCCGGGCGCCGCGGGCCGTCGGGATTGTTCGCCCCACTCGTACCGCTGGAGCGCCGGGTGTGATCAAAAATCGTCACCGCATCAGCGCCGGTCATCGCCATCAGCATGGTTTTCAGCTCGGGATTGTAGTCGTTCTCGATCAGATCATCGTCATGCAGATCGGTGACCTTGCTCGGGCGGTGGCGCAGCTCGAAGCCATTCACGTCCATCGACAGATCATCGGCGATGTCGCGCATATCATGGATCGCCGCCGGCAGTTGCTCGGTCTTGAAGAACACCTTGGGCTGACCACCGGTGATCCGCGAACTTTCGAAATACGGCTTGGTGTCCTGGCGCACGATATAGCAGAGCTCCGCCGTCACGGCGTGATCCGGCTGAGTGGTTTCGATGCGCGCGTTTGCCTGGCTCATGCCGGGGCTCCTTGTCCATTCGACTGATCGGAGAATGGGGGTTCCGATGACGAATTTTAATGCCGGATCGGCGAAGACAGCCGGTCCATTTCGGCGATAATGCTGAAAATTGACCGGGGCTGGCATACCCCAGCCATTACTCTTCCGGCGGCAGCAATCTGTTCTTGAAGCGTTTGGCGAAGCCGACCGGGTCATCCAGCGGATTGCCCTCGGCCTTAGTGTCGCGAAAGCTTTCGGCCAGGTGACGACCGGCATTCTCGACCTGTGGGGCGGCCCGGCGATAGGCGGTCTCAGCGGTATCGACGGCCTTACGCCGCAGCGCCGGGTTCGCCGCCAATCGGCGCGCGCCCTCCAGGAACAGCCGTCGCAGGATCATTCTTGGCCCCCCATCCGCCCCGCCTCAACCATCGATCAGCAGCGCGCGGCGGCTGTCGAGAAATTCCTCGAAGGCCGCAACCGCGACATCCAGATCCGCCGGCACCATCGGCAAGGACAGATTCATCATACCGCGACGGGCGTGATAAACGCCTGATTTGATCATATCGAGATGCAACAGGTCACGCTTGCGGTTGCCAACCGGGTCGACGATGGGCCTGACGATCGGATCGGCGCGGAAATGCACGGTGTTCATCGAGCCGATACCGCTGATCTGCATTGGCAGACCACGCTTGGCGATCGCCTGGTTCAAGCGATCACGGAAACCGTCCCCCATGGCGTTCAGAGTCAAACAGGCCTCTGGCGTGAACAATTGCGTGAGGCCGGCCAGGCCCGCCGTCATCGTCATGGTGTTGTTGTTGAAGGTTCCGGCATGGGGCCAGGCATTGGCGTTGCGCGGGTCGAAACCGCCCATGATATCGGCCCGGCCGCCGAACGCCCCGAAGGACACGCCGCCGCCGAGATACTTGCCCAAGGTGAGCAGATCCGGCGTGATCCCAAGCGCGCCGTGCCGGCCGCCGGGGGCCAGTCGCGAGGTCATCACCTCGTCGAAAATCAGCAATGCTCCGGTCTCGGTCGTCGCCTCACGCAAGGCGCCGAGAAATTCCGCCGAGGCCGGGATGCAGCCACCGGAACCCATCATCGGCTCGACAATGACGCAGGCCAGTTCATCACCGGCCTTGCGGATCGCCGCTCTGGCCGCCTCAGCGTCGTTATAAGGCACTAGGGTCACGTCGAACGGCGCGTTGACCGGCGACGGCGCGGCGAAATACAACACCCCGCCGTGATAACCGCCTTGCATCGCCATCACCTTCGAGCGCCCGGTAAAGGCGCGGGCGGACCCGATCGCCATCAGATTGGCCTCGGTTCCGGAATTGGTGAAGCGCACCAGCTCCAGCGCCGGAAAGCGATCGACCACGGCCCGGGCCAGGCGCGCTTCCATCAAATTGGGCCCGCCCAGCACGATGCCGTCACGCACCGCCGTCTCGATGGCGTTCTGGATGATCGGGTTGTCATGCCCATAGATGCCGGCGGTGTACTCCCCCAGAAAATCCACCAGCCGGTGACCATCGGCATCGATCAGATGCGCGCCCTCACCCTTGGCGAAGGCCAGCGGATAGGGGGCGTAGTGCAACACGGTTCGGGTATTGCCGCCCGGCATCACCTCGGCGGCGGCCCGGTGGGCGGCGGCGCTGTTTGGGTTGCGGGCGCGAAAATCATCCTCAGCCTCGCCATAGGCGGCCTCGAGATCAACATTGGCTAGCAGGGTACTCATGATCGTGTCCTTTCTTGTCTCGATACAACCCCAGTCTTATCTCGATACAACCCCGGCCCTATCGAGATACTAGGCCTTATCCAGCACGGTCCGGAAACAACGTCGCCAAGCCCTCGACCGAAGGCTCGGCGATGCCGCGTTCGGTGATCAGCCCGGTGACCAATCTGGCCGGTGTTACATCGAAAGCGGGATTGGCCGCCGGGCTGTTCTCGGGCGTGATCAGCACCGTCGCGATGCCGCCATCGTCAAGCCGGCCGGTCATCCGCGTCACTTCCTCGGCTGCACGTTCCTCGATCGGCACGTCGCGCACCCCATCCTCGATGGTCCAGTCGATGGTCGGCGAGGGCAGCCCGACATAGAACGGCACCCCATTGTCCTGTGCCGCCAGCGCCTTCAGATAGGTGCCGATCTTGTTGCACACATCGCCCGCCGCCGTGGTCCGGTCGGTGCCGGTGATCACCATGTCGACCTGGCCATGCTGCATGAAGTGGCCGCCGGCATTGTCGACGATGACCGTGTGCGGCACCCCGTGGTTACCCAACTCCCAGGCGGTCAGGCTGGCGCCCTGGTTGCGCGGCCGGGTCTCGTCGACCCAGACATGCACCGGGATACCGGCGTCATGGGCCATATAGATCGGCGCCGTCGCGGTGCCCCAATCGACGGTGGCCAGCCAGCCGGCATTGCAATGGGTGAGGATATTGACCGGCCCGCCTTTGGTCTTTTTCGCCGCCAGCGCCTGGATCACCGGCAACCCGGCGACACCGATGCCGCGATTGATCGCCACGTCCTGCTCGCAGATCTCCGCCGCCAGGGCCAAGGCCGCGGCAACGCGGTCGGACGGCGCCAGAGGCGAAAGCCGGGCCCGGGCGCTATCCAGCGCCCAACGCAGGTTCACCGCCGTCGGCCGGGTCGCGAACAAACGCTCATAGGCCGTCGAGAACCCGGCATCGGAACTGTCCTGGCGCATCGCCAACCACATGCCATAGCCGGCGGTGGCGCCGATCAGCGGCGCGCCGCGCACCAGCATCGCCTTGATCGCGTGCGCCGCCTCAGCCAGCGTGGTCAGCCGCACGATCTCGAACAGATGCGGCAGCTTGGTTTGATCAATGATCTCGACCGATTCGGCATCCTCGGCGAGCCAGATCGTCCGGGTGGGCTGGCCGTTGACCTTCATGATGTCCGATCCGCATTCCGGGACTACTGCGGGATGGTACCGTGCGCGGCGGGGGATTTGAATGCTTGATGTCAGACAGGAGTCGGTGGAGGGCGACATCGATCACGAGGGATGGTAAATACTGACTTTATCCCGCACGCAGACAGGACGTTCTCCATGATCCCCCGCTATTCCCGCGCCGCCATGACCACTATCTGGGAACCCGAGAACCGGTTTCGCATCTGGTTCGAGATTGAGGCGCATGCCTGCGACGCCCAGGCCGAGCTCGGGGTGATCCCCGCCGAGGCTGCAAAAGCGGTGTGGGAGCGCGGCGGTTTTGACGTGGCGCGGATCGACGAGATCGAGGCCGAGGTCAAGCACGACGTCATCGCGTTTTTGACCAGCCTGGCCGAGCATGTCGGCCCGGAGGCGCGCTTCGTCCATCAGGGCATGACTTCGTCGGATGTGCTGGATACCTGTTTCTCGGTGCAGTTGACCCAGGCCGCCGACCTGCTGCTGGCCGATCTGGACGGTCTGTTGGCGGCGCTGGAGCGTCGGGCCTTCGAACACAAATTGACGCCGACGGTCGGGCGCAGCCACGCCATCCATGCCGAGCCGACGACGTTCGGCGTCAAGCTCGCCGGCTACCATGCCGAGTTCGCCCGCAACCGCGAACGACTGGTAGCGGCAAGGCGCGAGGTCGCGACCTGTGCGATTTCCGGACCGGTTGGCACTTTCGCCAGCATCGATCCCCGGGTCGAGGAGCATGTGGCGGAAAAGCTTGGCCTGATCCCGGAGACGGTTTCGACCCAGGTGATCCCGCGCGACCGCCACGCGATGTATTTCGCCACCCTGGCGGTGATCGCCAGCTCGGTGGAGCGGTTGGCCGTGGAGATCCGCCATCTGCAGCGCACGGAGGTCCGCGAGGCCGAGGAGTTCTTCTCCGTCGGCCAGAAGGGTTCCTCCTCGATGCCGCATAAGCGCAACCCGGTGCTGACCGAGAACCTGACCGGCCTGGCCCGGCTGGTGCGCGGCCATGTGATCCCGGCGCTGGAAAATGTCGCACTCTGGCACGAGCGGGACATCTCGCATTCCTCGGTCGAGCGCAATATCGGACCGGATGCGACCATCGGCCTCGACTTTGCGTTGGCCCGGCTGACCGGCGTGGTCGACAAGCTGATCGTGTATCCAGAGACCATGCAGGCCAATTTGGACAAGCTCGGCGGTCTGATCCACTCACAGCGGGTGTTGCTGGCGTTGACCCAGAAGGGGATGAGCCGCGAGGATTCCTATGCCGCCGTTCAGCGCAACGCCATGCCGGTCTGGCTGGAAGGCAAGGACTTCCTGGCGTTGCTAAAGGCCGACCCGGCGGTCCGCGCGCATTTGGACGAGGCTGAGATCGAGGCGTTGTTCGACATGGGCTTCCACCTGAAACATGTCGACACCATCTTCACCCGGGTCTTCGGCAAGGCCGAGCTGGCGCGGGCGGCGGCGGAGTAGGCCCGGCGCGGCTTTAATCCGACTCGCCCTTATCCTCCGGGTCGATGGCGATACCGGAAAGCTTCTGGAAGACCTTGAAGACCGCGCTGTCATCCTCTCGACCAAAACCGGCGGCGGAGGCGGCAAGGAATTGTTGGTGCGCAGCCGCGGTTACCGGCAGCGGAAACGACAACGCCTGACCGGTTCCCAACACAATGCCGAGATCTTTGACGAAAATATCGACGGCGCTGAGCGGCGTGTAGTCGTTTTCCAGAATATGCGGCACCCGGTTCTGCCACATCCAGGACGAACCGGCCGAGCCGGAGATCACCTCGTATAAAACCTTGGGATCGGCCCCGGCGCGGACGCCAAAAGCCATCGCCTCGGCAGCGGCGGCGATGTGGACGCCGGCCAGCAACTGGTTGACCGTCTTCACCGTTGAGCCGACGCCATGCTCCTCGCCAAGCCGGTGTACGGTGCCGGAGATCGCCTCCAGCACCGGCCCAGCGGCGTCGAAGGCGGCGGCCGGGCCGGAGCCCATCACCGACAGTCGGCCCTCGCGCGCACCTGCAGCGCCGCCACTGACCGGTGCGTCCACCATCTCGATGCCATGCTCGGCCAGCCGAGCCGCGCAGGAGCGGGCGAAATCCGCCGGTATCGTGCTGCTTTGCAGAATCACCGAGCCCGGCGCCAAACCCTCGACGGCGCCGTTTTCGCCGAACAACACCGTCTCGACCTGTTTGGCGTTGACCACCAGAACGATCACCACCGGGCATCCCTGAACCGTCTGCTTTGGCGAGGCTCCCGACGCGCCGCCGGCATCCACCAAGGCGTCCATAGCCTCCTGGCGCACATCGAAGCCGCGCACATCGAATTGCCGCTCGACCAAGGTCAGCGCGACGCCCATGCCCATCGACCCCAGGCCCAATACGCCGACGGTTCTACTCTGGCTCATCGTATCCTCGCCTTGATTTCACCTGGCCCGCATAGCAAACCACCGGCCCGCTCTTGCGGTCAGGCGCTTTGATCCGCCATTGGCTCAGTACATGTGTTGGCCGCCGGTCAGGAAACCGGCATCGTCGGCAACCAGGAAAACCACGCCGCGGGCGATTTCCGAGGCCTTGCCAAGACGCCCGACCGGAATACCGGCAACGATTTTTTCCAGAACATTATCCGGCACGGCGGCGACCATGTCGGTGTCGATATAGCCGGGCGCGATGGCGTTGACCGTGATGTTGCTGCGGGCGCCTTCCTGGGCCAGCGCCTTGGTGAAGCCATGGATGCCCGATTTGGCGGCAGCATAATTCACCTGGCCATATTGGCCGCCCTGGCCATTGATCGATCCGACATTGACCACCCGGCCGAATTTGCGGGCTCGCATGCCGTCAATGGTCGCGCGGCACATGTTGAAACAGGAGCCCAGATTGGTGTCGATGACCTCTTGCCACATGGCATGCTCCATCTTCTGGAGCGTGCCATCGCGGGTGATCCCGGCATTGTTGACCAGGATATCGATCGGGCCGACTTCAGCCTCGACCTGTTTTACGCCGGCGACACAGGCGGCGAAATCCGAGACATCCCATTTATGGGACGGAATCCCGGTTTCCTCGGTAAACGCCTTGGCCCGTTCATCATTGCCGCCATAGGTGGCGACCACCGAGTAGCCCTCTTCCAACAACGCGATGCAGACCGCTTTGCCGATGCCCCGGGTTCCGCCGGTAACCAATGCCACGCGCGCCATTGAAAGACTCCGTTCGTTACGCCCCGATCCGGGCTCGTCAGTGGGCAGACGGAACGCCAAAACCGGTCAACCCGGCTCGGGCCTTGGGTATCGGCGCCGCCCTGCGATATTTTTCTACTCAGCCGCGCTCGATACACATGGCGACACCCATGCCCCCGCCGATGCACAGCGTTGTCAGGCCCTTCTTGGCCCCGCGCTTTTGCATTTCGTATAGCAGGGTGATCAGCACCCGGGTGCCCGACGCACCGATCGGGTGGCCCAGCGCAATGGCGCCGCCATTGACGTTGACCTTGTCGGTGTCCCAACCAAGCTCCTTGTTCACCGCGCAGGCCTGGGCGGCAAAGGCCTCGTTGGCCTCGATCAGGTCGAGATCAGCAGCGGTCCAACCGGCGCTGGCCAACGCCGCCCGACTGGCCGGGATCGGCCCACTGCCCATAATCGCCGGATCGACCCCCCTGGTGGCGAAGGAGGCGATACGGGCCAGCGGCGTAATCCCGCGCTTGGCGGCTTCTTCCTCGGTCATCAGCACCACGGCAGCGCCGCCATCGTTGATTCCCGAGGCATTGCCCGCCGTAACCGTCCCGTCCTTGGCGAAGGCCGGGCGCAGCTTGGCCAGCGCCTCGATGCTGGCGCCATGACGCGGGTGCTCGTCCGTGTCGACCACCGTCTCGCCCTTGCGGTTCTTGATGGTTACCGGGACAATCTCATCGGCGAACCTGCCTGCCTTTTGCGCCGCCTCGGCCTTGTTCTGCGAGGCGAGGGCGAATTCATCCTGCTGCTCGCGGGTGATCTGCCATTGCTCGGCCACGTTCTCAGCGGTGTTACCCATGTGATAGCCGTTGAAAACATCCCAGAGGCCGTCGCGGATCATCGTATCTATCAAGGTCAGATCGCCCATCTTCTGGCCGTTCCGCAGGTGCTGGGCATGAGGCGCCATGCTCATGCTCTCTTGGCCGCCGGCGACGACGATCGAGGAATCGCCGGCGCGGATCGCCTGTGAGCCAAGCGCAACGGCGCGCAATCCAGAACCACAGACCTGGTTGATGGTAAGCGCCGTGCGTTCTTTCGGGATACCGGCGGCGACCGCGGCTTGCCGTGCCGGGTTCATGCCGGCGGCGGCGGTCAGCACCTGTCCGAGGATCACCTCATCCACCGCGTCAGCCGGAACACCGGCGCGTGACAGCGCTTCACGGATCGCTACCTCTCCAAGCTCGGCGGCCGTCAGCGCACTCAATCCGCCCCCGAAGGCCCCTATTGCGGTGCGCGCGGCCCCGGCGATGACGACGTTGGTCATGGTTCGCTCCTCTAGAAGTCCCGTTGTCGGTTTTATCCTGCAAACAAGCCGAGCATGCCACAAAAATGTTGCGCCGCAACATAATGTTTATAGTGCGGGATGTTCACACTCGTTCCTGCTGTCCTACAGGTCCACGTTATTCTTAATAGGTATAGTCATCCGCGCCCAGCAAGGGGAAGGCGCTCATCACATGCGGCGGCTCGACGGGGTCCGCCGGGCATAGCTGGGTCTTCTCGATCTCAGCGTAATTGGTCGCGCCCAGCAGGCCGAGCGCCAGCGTCGTTTCCTCCTCCAGCAATTCCAGCATCCGCACCACACCGGCGCTGCCGCCAGCCGCCAGGCCATAGCACAGCATCCGACCGATGCCGACCAGATCGGCGCCCAACGCGATCGCTTTGACAATATCGGTACCGCGCGAGAAACCGCCGTCCACCGCGACGGCGCATCTGCCGGCAACCGCGTCGACAACCTCCGGCAGGACCGCCGTCGATCCCAGGCCATGATCAAGTTGCCGGCCCCCATGGTTCGAGACGTAGACCATGTCGACACCGTGCTCGACGGCGAGGCGGGCATCCTCGGCGGTGGCGATCCCTTTCAGCACAATGGGGAGGTCGTAGAGCTTTTTATAGCGCTCGATATCTTTCCAGTTGAGCGCCGCCTGCCAGGC
>JAQBUJ010000084.1 GCA_027623845.1 Pseudomonadota bacterium | reverse complement strand
GGCGCGGGTGGTGCGCGAGGCGATCCGCACCGGGGGATTGCCGCAACATGATGCGCTTTTGGCGGACATCCTGCGGCAGGGCCCGACGGTCGGCGGTTTCGTACCCGTTGCCCAGGTCACCCCGACCTTGCCATTGGTGAAGGCGGGGCTGGCGCATTCCGGTGATGACCCGATGCCGTTCCTGCGCACCTATCCCGGTGCGATTGGAAATCTTCCCGGGATCGACGAAGCGCTTTCCGGCTCGGGAAGTCTCAGCCCGGTTTTCGACTCCGATGGCGTCATCCGCCGTGTGCCGCTCTTCGTCGTCGTGGGTGGTCAAATTTACCCGTCTCTGGCCACCGAAGCGCTACGGGTGGCTCAGGGGGCGTCATCATTGATTATCAAGTCTTCGGGCGCCAGTGGCGAGACCGCCTTTGGCGAACATACCGGCGTCAATCAGGTTAAAATCGGCCAATTCGTCGTGCCAACCGATGGTCAGGCGGCAATGTGGTTGCGCGATACCGGGGCGGATTCGCGGCGGATGTTGCCGGCTTGGCAGGTGATGGATGGGACAGCGCCGCCGGAACGGTTGGAGGGCGCGATCGTCTTCGTCGGCACCAGCGCTGCTGGCCTCAAGGATCAGCATTCAACCCCGCTCGACCAAGCGACCACCGGCGTCACCTTGCACGCCCAGATGATCGAGCAAATCCTGCTTGGCGATTTCCTGGAACGTCCGGACTGGGCCGATGGGATCGAGATTTTGTTCATTGTCGTCATGGGGGGTGCCATCCTCGGGTTATTCTGGGTGCCGCAGCTTGGCACTGCCGGCGCCAGTGTGATCAGCGGCTTCATGGTCGTCGGCGCCATTGGCTTCTCTTGGTACGCCTATACCGATCTCCACTGGCTGGTCGACCCGGTCTATCCGAGTATCGTCGGCACGCTGGTCTATAGCGGCACATCGTTCCTGCGGTTTCTCGATACTGAGCGGGAACGGCGCCGGGTTCGCTCGGCTTTCAGTCAATACATGTCGCCATCCCTGGTGAATCGCCTGGCTGATGAACCGGGGCAGTTGAAGCTTGGCGGCGAGATGCGGGATCTTACGCTGTTATTTTGCGATATCCGCGGGTTCACGACGATCTCCGAGCGCCTGGACGCACAGGAACTCACCGAGCTGATCAACCGATTCCTCACGCCGATGACCCAAGTGATCATGGAAGCCGAAGGGACCATCGACAAATACATGGGCGATTGCATCATGGCGTTCTGGAACGCGCCATTGAACGTGCCCGAGCACCGACGTCATGGCGTTTTATCAGCTCTGGAAATGCGCCGCCGTTTGGTCGCCCTGAATTCGGAACTGGCGTTGGAGATGGCCGCCAAGAAGCAGCCGCCGCTGGTCCTCGGCATCGGCATCGGCTTGAACTCGGGCGTGTGCTGTGTCGGCAATGTCGGTTCCGAGCAGCGTTTTGACTATTCCGCCCTTGGCGACACGGTCAACCTCGCCGCCCGGCTGGAAGGCCAATGCAAGACCTACGGCGTCGAGGTGATCCTGAGCGAGGGCACTCTGCAAGGGCTGGACGACATGGCGTGCTTGGAACTCGACTTGATCCAGGTAAAAGGCAAGACCGAGCCTGTCCGGATCTTTACCGTTCTTGGCGACACGGATCTCGCGATGAGCGAGGCGTTCGGATCATTGGCTGATAACCATCGGAGCATGTTGGTGAATTATCGGGCGCAGGAGTGGAGTCTGTCGCGCGGTGACCTGGACCAAGCGCGCGAACTTTCCAGCGCCGCCGGTCTGCCGCTTGATGGCGTTTATGATCTGTTCGCGGAGCGGATTGCCGCCTATGAAGGCAATCCTCCGGGAGCGGACTGGGACGGCGTGTATATTTCCCTGGAGAAGTAGGCGCGACGGCTGGCCTATGCGGCGCAATCGGTTCGGCCTTAACGATTCCCAAGCAAGGAACGGATATCCTTCCCTGGATCAGGCGTGCTCTAAACCCCTGAGTAATTTTCGGGAGGGTAGTGATGTCTGGGCGATCCATGGGCGGCGTCGAATGGCTGATGTTGATCGCGCTGTCGATTGTGTGGGGCGGATCATTTTTCTTCGTTGAGATCGCCTTGGCGGCCCACGGTCCACTGACGATTGTCGCCGCGAGGATCACGATTGGCGCCTTCGGATTATTGTTGGGGTTGGCGTTCTTCGGGCCCCAATTGCCTGTGACTGTCGGGTCCTGGCGTGACCTTCTGGTGATGGGGATCTTGAACAATGTGCTGCCATTTTCCCTGATCACCTGGGGGCAGACGCATATCGACGCTGGCCCGGCCTCGATTCTGAACGCGACCACACCCTTTTTTGCGATCGGTCTGGCGCATTTTCTGCTGCAAAGCGAACGCGCTACTCCGGCTCGACTGATCGGCATTGGGTTAGGCGTCGCTGGCGTGGCGCTTTTGGCCGGGCCGTCGGCGATAAAGGGCTTGGGCGGTAGAACTGTTGGTCAAGCGGCCGTGCTGGCGGCGGCGGCCTGTTATGCGCTTGCGGGAATCTGGGGCAAACGCCGCCTGGGGGGCTTGGCCCCGATGGTCGCGGCGACCGGCATGCTGGTCGCGTCCAGCGTGGTCATCGTACCGATCGCGTTGGTCGTTGAGGGCGTCCCGAATTTATCCATGGAGATCGAGATTTGGGGGGCGTTGATCGGCATTGGATTGCTCAGTGCATCCCTCGCCTATTTTCTTTATTTCAAGATCCTGGCCACGGCCGGCGCGAACAATTTACTTCTCGTGACAATGCTCATTCCGGTGACCGCCCTGGGCCTGAGTGTCCTGGTTCTTGGCGAGACGGTCAGCGCAAACGCGATGATCGGAATGGGATTGATCGGCCTTGGCCTCCTGGTGATCGATGGCCGGGCGGTAAGAGGCTTGCTGGCAGCTCGCGGGGAGGCGTGATGTCGATGCTCGAAGAATTGGATTGGCCGGCGATAGTGTCCGAGATCGATCGGGATGGTTTCGCGACCGCCGGGCCGGTGCTATCCCCGGCGGATTGTGCGTCGGTGGTTGGGCTCTACGATCAAAACACCGGCTTTCGCAGTCGTGTGGTTATGGCGCGGCACGGTTTCGGAGCGGGGGAGTATAAATATTTCGACTATCCCTTGCCTGATCCGGTGCATCGGTTGCGCCAGGAGGTTTACCCTCGATTGGCGCCGCTGGCGAACCAGTGGGCGGCGGCGCTGCGTCTGGAGCATCGATACCCCGAAACCCTGGATGGCTTCACGCGGCGCTGCCATGACGCGGGGCAGACCAAGCCGACTCCGCTGCTGTTGCGCTATGGAGTCGGTGATTATAACAGGCTGCATCGGGACCTTTACGGGCCGCTGGTTTTCCCAATTCAGATGGCGATCCTGTTAACGGATCCCAAGGAATTCGAGGGCGGCGCGTTCATGTTGGTGGAGAACCGGCCCCGGATGCAGGCCCGCGCAGAGGTGATCGACCTTCGTCAAGGCGAGGCCGTGCTGTTCGCGGTTGATCAGCGCCCCGTCCAGGGAACGCGCGGCACCTCTCGGGCTTCGATGCGCCATGGCGTCAGCCGGTTGCGGGCCGGAAGCCGGCATACTCTTGGGGTGATCTTTCACGACGCGATTTAGACAAAAAAGAAAAGAGGCCCGGCGATGCCGGACCTCTTTGGTCTCAAACGACGACTGTGGTCTGATCAGACGACGCCGAAAGCCAGCATGGCGTTCGCGACCTTCTTGAAACCGGCGATGTTGGCGCCGGCGACGTAGTTGCAGAATCCGTCCTTGCCGGTTCCGGACTCCGCGCAACGGGAGTGAATGCCGGTCATCAGTTCACGCAGCATGTTGCGCAGATCCTCGTTGCTCCAGGAGCGCCGTCCGGAATTCTGGCTCATTTCCAGACCCGACATGGCGACGCCGCCAGCATTGGCCGCCTTGGCCGGTCCGAACAGGATCTTGGCATCGAGGAATTTGTGGATGCCCGCGATGTCCGTCGGCATATTCGCGCCCTCGGCCACGCCGATAATGCCGTTAGCAAGCATGGTCGCCGCGTCATCCGCCGAGATCTCGTTCTGGGTGGCGCAGGGCATCGCCAGATCCGCCTTCACGCCCCAGGGGCGCTTGCCGGCATGGAACTCCGCCTTCTTGAAATGGTCGGCGTATTCACTGATCCGACCACGCCGGGAGTTTTTCAACTCCTTGACCCAATTGATTTTTTCAAGATCGATTCCATCTGGATCATAAATAAACCCGCTGGAATCGGAGAGCGTCATGACCTTGCCGCCGCGATGATTGACCTTGTCCGCGGCGAAGGTCGCGACATTGCCGGACCCGGAAATGATAACGGACTTGTCACGGATGCTGTCGCCCTTGGTCTTCAGCATCTCATCAAGAAAATACGCCGCGCCATAACCGGTCGCCTCAGGCCGCATTTCGCTGCCGCCGTATTCCCTGCCCTTGCCGGTCAGCACGCCGGTGAACTGATTGGTGATGCGCTTGTATTGGCCGAACATATAGCCGATTTCGCGCCCGCCAACGCCAATATCGCCCGCCGGAACATCGACATCGGCGCCGACATGGCGATAGAGCTCGGTCATGAAGGACTGGCAGAACCGCATCACTTCGCGGTTTGTCTTACCCTTGGGGTTGAAGTCAGCGCCGCCCTTGCCGCCGCCCATGGGTAGGCCGGTGAGCGAGTTCTTGAAGGTTTGCTCGAAAGCTAGAAACTTCAGGATCGACTGGTTGACCGAAGGGTGGAAGCGAAGACCGCCTTTGTAGGGGCCGATGGCGTTGTTGTTCTGCACGCGATAGCCGCGGTTCACTCGGATATTGCCTTCCTCGTCTTCCCAGCAGACCCGGAAAGAGATCACGCGGTCCGGTTCGGCCATGCGCTCAAGCATCTGTAGGTTCAGATAGATTTGATGATCCTGCATCCAGGGAATCACATCCGCCGCGACTTCCCGAACCGCTTGGTGAAACTCAACTTCACCGGGATTCTTTTCCTGAACCCCCTGCATGAAGGACTCTAAATCCGTAGCTCTTTGTGCGCACATGGGTATCCCCTCCCTGATTAACGTCTGTATTCGGCCATTGAATTAGCTAACCGATCGGTACGAACAATTTCCGAACCTAGCGAGTCGCAAACTTGAATGACATTCTCACGGTGATCTTGGACCGGGCGGAAGCCGGAGACAACTGCAAATTCTGATCAGCTTCAGCGAACCTCGGCTCAACGGCCGATCGCGATACAGGGGCGTCGTGGATCGGCGCCGCCGCTAAGCAATCCGCTTTGCCGGTCGGCGACGATGGTGCAAACCGCGCCGGCCTTCCAGGTCAAGTCCGGCCAGTCTTGGACATCGTGTCCCTTGTCCTGGAGTCCGCGTTTCGTCGCTGCGTCGATGCGGCTTTCCATCCGCAGCACATCCGGTAGCGCCTCGTGCGGCTCGAAACTTTCGGGATAGCTATAGGTCGCGAAACGCGGCGCTTCCACGGCCTCCTGCGGCGGCATTTTGAACGCGGTGATGTTGAGCAAAACCTGCAACATCGCCTGACATTGCACGTCGGCGCCGGGAGTGCCGAAAGGGATCAGCCTGCCGTCCTCGGTTTCGGCGATCGCCGGGTTCGGGGTCAGGCGCGGCCGCTTCCATGGCGCCACGCTTGAGGGGTGGCCGGGCACGGCCCAGGATTGCGATCCCCTTGACGAGGGTGTGATGCCCCATCCCGGGGTAACCGGCGAGGTTGCCGAGCCGTCGCTTGGGGTGATCGAAGCGACCAGGCCGCCGGAGTCGATCACGCAGGCATAGGAGGTGTCCTGGGCGACAGCTCGCTCACTTGGAGCATCGGCCGTGCCGCCCCAAAGGTCGCCGCCGCGTAGCACCGCGTCCGGGCGGATCAGGCCCAGGCGCTCCACCGCATGGGCCCTTGAGAGCAGGTGATCGAGCGGCACGTCGACGAATTCCGGGTCGCCGATATAAAGTTCGCGATCGGCGAAGACCAGCTTGATCACTTCGGTGAGCCGGTGGATATAGTCGGCCGAATTGTGTCCAAGGTCGGCGAGATCGGCGCCATCGAGGAAGGACCACATCTGGGCCATGCTCGGTCCCTGGCACCAGGCGCCACAGCTATGCAGAGTGACGCCTCGATGCTTGACGGTAACCGGCGCCTCGATTCCAACCCGAAACTCGGCCAGATCTGCCATGGTCATCCAGCCGCCGTTTTCCTCGTGGTATTGGACGATGGCGCGGGCGATGTCGCCCTTGTAGAAGGCATTGCGCGCTGCGTTCAGCCCGGCCAGCCTGCCGCCGCCGCAGGCGGCCTCCCGGTCGGCCATGTATTGCAGGGCGCGGGCAAGGTCGGACTGCACGAAGATGTCACCGACTTTTGGAGGCGCGTCCTTCGGCAGGTAGATTTCGCGATTCGCGGGCCAGCGACGGTAGTTGTCGGCGTTCTCGGCGATCGTCTGGGCCATCAGTTCGTGCATGATAAAGCCATCGCGGGCCGCTTGAAGCGCGCCTTGGGCGACCTCGCCAAAGCCCATCGTGCCGAATTGCTCCAGCGCCGTGATATAGGCGTCGGGCGCGGCTGGCACCACGTTGCGCAACACCCCGTGGGGCACGTGACCGTCATGCTCGCGGACCAGCCGGTTGATATCGGCGGCGCGCGGCCAGCGACCAATGCCGCTGATCGTCGTTACCTTGCCGCTTGGTTGGCGGATCATGATCGGTGCGACCCCGGCGATGTTGACCAGGTCGCTTTGCACTACGCCCAAGGTCATGGCGCTGGCGACGCCGGCATCAACGGCGTTGCCGCCGGCTTCCAGGATTGCGTAACCGGCCTGGGCCGCCAACGCGTGGCCTGCCGACACCATGTGGGTGTGGCCGTGAACCGTCGGACGATATCTGCTCATGATCGCTCCGCCAAATCGCCTTGTTGATATCTCGCCGGCCCCGCGTGGACGGCTTGGAGGCATCATGCCATGGTCGATCCCTACAAGCGATTCGGAGGAAATGATGGCTGAGCAAGGAACCGATAAATCTGGCCTGCCGGTGGCCGTGGCCAAGGCGGTGGGGCCAGAGCGGGCGAAGATCGCCGGCGATGCCGCGCGCGCCGCGATTGGCCGGCTTGACCGAGACAACCATTGGACTCAAGAGCCGGCCCATGTCTTCCGCGCCGGCAGTTGGCAGGCCACCAAGGGCGAGGTCGGGCAATGAGCGAGATGCATTGGCTGGAAGCTGGAGAAGCGGCGGGCTTGATCGCCGCGAAAAAACTCTCGCCCGTCGAATACGCCAAGACCTTGCTGGCGCGGATCGAGAAATACGATGCTGGTCTGAACGCTTTTTTGACCTTGCGCCCGGAGCAAACCTTGGCCGACGCACAGGCCGCCGAGGATGCGGTGATGCGGGGCGACGCCCTTGGCCCCTTGCACGGGGTGCCTTTTGCGTTGAAGGACATCATCGACGCCAAGGGCTGGCCGACCACGGCGCATTCCCGGCTCCTGGCGGATAATGTCGCGAGCGAAGACGCGCCGGTCACCGCCAGGTTGCGGGCCGCCGGAGGGATTTTGTTCGGCAAGCTGTCGACCCATGAATTTGCGCTGGGCGGTCCTTCCTTCGATCTGCCCTGGCCGCCGGCCCGTAACGCCTGGGGACGTGATTATTCGCCCGGTGGCTCGTCCAGTGGTTCCGGCGCGGCGGTGGCTGGCGGCTTCGTGCCGATCGCGCTGGGCTCGGATACCGGCGGATCGGTTCGCAATCCCGCCTCGATGAACGGCCTGCTGGGCATGAAGGCGACCTATGGACGGGTCAGCCGGCGCGGCGTGGTGCCGCTGTCGTTTTCGCTCGATCATGTCGGACCACTCACCCGGACCACCGCCGACAATGCCTTGGCGCTTTCGGTGATCGCCGGTCACGATCCGCTCGATCCGGGCAGCGCCGATGACGCGGCGCCGAACTTTGGCGCGACGATCGGACGCGATATCAAGGGCCTCAAGATTGGCGTGATCCGACATTTCTATACCAAGGATCTGGTTGCCGACCCGGAAGTGGCGGCGGCGATCGAGGCGGCGATCAAGGTGCTGGAAAACCTTGGCGCCGAGATTCGCGAGATCGAAGCCCGACCGCTTGCCCAATACGCGGCGTGCAATCGGGTGATTCTGTTGTCCGAGGCCTGCGCCATTCACGAAAAATGGCTCATCGAACGGACCGAGGACTACGGCGCCCTGTTGCTCGGTCGGTTGTTGCCGGGCATGGGTTACAGCGGTGTCGACTATGTCCAGGCGACCCGCACCCGGGCGCGCTATACCGCTGAGTTCAACGAGAATTTTAATCAACTCGACGCGGTCCTCACCGTCAACAACATGGAGCCGGCCTTCCTGATCGAGGATTTCGAGGCTGGCGAGAAACACTACCCGCGCCAGGCTCGCACCCCGTTCAACGTCACCGGCAACCCGGCGCTCGCCGTGCCGACCGGCTTTAGCGCCTCTGGCTTGCCGCTGTCGATGCAGATCATCACCGGACAATTCGACGAGGCGATGGGCTACCGGATCGCCGCTGCCTATGAAGCAGCGACGGGATGGACGGCCAAACATCCGGATCTGGATAAGACGGCGGCGATGTAGGGCCGTTTTGAAGATTGGAAAGACAGGCGGTCACGCCGCGGCAACCCAGGCAGGGTCTGTGGCGTGACCGAATGACCAACATTTAGGCCATCACACGGGCCAACGCATAGGAATAGCAATATGTGGTTCATCGGCGTCGATGTCGGCGGCACTTTCACGGATTTTCACGCCCTGAACACGGTCGATGGTCGGGTCCAACTGCACAAGACGCCGTCGAGCCCGGATGATCCGTCCCGTGCCATCCTCGACGGTTTGGCGGCGCTCATGGAGGCGGCGGGGATAGAGGCCGATGCGATTGGACGCCTGGCCCACGGCACGACGGTGGCGACCAATACCCTGCTTCAGCGTAAGGGCGCCTCGGTCGCGGTGATCACCACCGAGGGCTTCAAGGACTTGCTGGAGATAGGCCGGCAAATCCGCCCGAAGATGTATGACATGAAGGCGGATCACCCGCCGCCGTTGTCGCCGCGTCATCTGCGCTTCGAGGTGAACGAGCGGATCGGCGGTAAGGGCCAAGTGATCCGCGCCTTAACCGACGCGGCGATCGACACTGTGGTCGAGACGGTCGCCGGGGTTGAAACCGATGCCTGCGCGGTCTGCCTGTTGTTCTCGTTTTTGACGCCGGAGCACGAGCAGCGCATTGGCAAGGCCCTGTCCAAGCGGCGCCCGGATCTGAGTGTGTCGTTGTCCTGTGAGGTGCAGCCGGAGTTTCGCGAATATGAACGGTTTTCAACCACGCTG
>JAQBUJ010000083.1 GCA_027623845.1 Pseudomonadota bacterium | reverse complement strand
ATCGGGCCATCGGCCGCTGAGACGACAAGGATACCCCCGTCCATCTGCGCAGCGCCGGTGATCATGTTCTTTACGTAGTCAGCGTGACCCGGGCAATCAACATGCGCGTAATGCCGCGCCGCCGTCTCATACTCAACATGAGCCGTCGAAATCGTGATCCCGCGCGCCTTCTCTTCAGGCGCCTTGTCAATCTGGTCATAGGCCGTGAAACTAGCACCGCCCGACTCAGCAAGCACCTTCGTGATCGCAGCCGTCAACGTCGTCTTGCCGTGGTCAACATGGCCAATCGTGCCAATGTTGCAATGCGGCTTCGTTCGCTCAAACTTTGCCTTAGCCATCGCCGTAACTCCGTCCTCAAAAACAATTAGCCAATCGGGTCTTGCGCCGGATCAACTCCGGGCCGGGACACCCGGTCAGGCCATCTTAGCGGTAACCTCGTCAGCCACCGCCTGTGGCACGTGCTCATAGTGATCGAAATGCATGGTGTATTGCGCCCGCCCCTGGCTCATCGAACGCAGGGTGTTGACGTAACCAAACATATTGGCCAATGGCACCATGGCGTTGATCACTCGGGCATTACCGCGCTGATCCATCCCCGCCACGTTGCCGCGCCGGCTGCTTAAGTCGCCGATGATGTCACCCATATAGTCTTCCGGCGTCACCACCTCAACCCGCATAATTGGCTCAAGCAGTTTTGGTTTGGCTTTCGGAATGCCCTCGCGGAAAGCGGCCCTTGCCGCAATCTCGAACGCCATGACACTAGAGTCGACATCATGACTGGCGCCGTCGATCAAGGTCGCCTTGAAATCGATCAGCGGGAAGCCAGCGATCACGCCGGATTCCTTGGAAGACGTCAGGCCTTTTTCAACACCAGGGATGAATTCCTTCGGCACCGAGCCACCAACAACCTTGTTTTCGAACACGAAACCGGAGCCGGTCTCGAGCGGCTCGAAGACGAGCTTGATACGGGCATACTGGCCGGAACCACCGGTCTGTTTCTTATGCGTGTAATCGATCTCAGCAATCTGCGTGATGGTCTCGCGATAGGCCACCTGCGGCGCGCCGACATTCGCGTCGACCTTGAACTCGCGCCGCATCCGGTCAACGAGAATTTCAAGATGCAACTCGCCCATGCCCTTGATGATCGTCTGACCGCTGTCGATGTCACTGGCAACCCGGAACGAAGGGTCCTCGGCGGCCAGACGCGCCAACGCGGTACCCATCTTCTCCTGGTCACTCTTGGTCTTCGGCTCGACCGCGACCTCAATAACCGGATCCGGAAACTCCATCCGTTCCAAGATCACCGGCTTCATCGGATCACAGAGCGTATCACCGGTGGTGGTTGATTTCAGCCCGGCCAGCGCAATGATGTCACCAGTCCGCGCTTCCTTGACGTCTTCGCGGCTGTTCGCGTGCATTTCCAGCATGCGGCCAATACGTTCGCGACCACCCTTGACGGTGTTCAAAACCCCAGTAGCGGTCTCGATCACGCCCGAATAAATCCGAACGAAGGTCAACGTGCCAACAAAGGGGTCGTTCATAATCTTGAAGGCGAGAGCCGAAAACGGCTCATCGTCGGAACTTTTTCGAATCACCTCGGTATCGCTGTCCGGCAGCACACCACGCACATGCTCGACATCGAGCGGCGAAGGCAGGTAATTGACAACAGCATCCAGCAACGGCTGCACGCCTTTATTTTTGAACGCCGAGCCACAAAGGACCGGAACAAAAGCCCCCTCCAGCGTGCCGATACGAATGCACTTCACTAAGGTTTCTTCCGACGGCTCTTCGCCGTCGAGATAGGCCTCCAGCGCCGCTTCGTCTCGCTCAACCGCGAGTTCGACCAAGGTGGCGCGATACTCCACCGCCTGATCCATCATCTCGGCAGGAATGTCTTCGATCTCAAATTTCGCGCCGAGGCTTTCATCAAGCCAGCGCATCGACTTCATGCTGATCAGATCGACCAATCCGATGAAATCCGCCTCCGAGCCCATCGGCAACTGGGTCACCAATGGCACCGCGCCCAGGCGATCATCGATCATCGAGACACAACGAAAGAAGTCAGCGCCGATGCGATCCATCTTGTTGACGAAACAAATGCGAGGCACCTCGTACTTATCAGCCTGACGCCAAACGGTCTCGGATTGCGGCTCAACACCAGCCACCGAGTCAAACACCGCGACCGCACCATCGAGAACCCGAAGCGAACGCTCCACCTCAATGGTGAAATCAACATGGCCCGGCGTATCGATAATATTGATCCGGTGATCATTCCAATGGCAGGTCGTCGCGGCTGAGGTGATGGTGATGCCGCGCTCTTGCTCCTGCTCCATCCAATCCATGGTGGCGTTGCCGTCATGGACTTCACCGATCTTATAGGACCGACCGGTATAATAGAGAATCCGCTCCGTGGTCGTCGTCTTACCGGCATCAATGTGAGCCATGATGCCGATGTTGCGATAATGATCGAGGGGATGAGTTCTAGCCATGGTCGTTTCTCTAGCGCTCCGGGTTTACCAGCGGTAATGGGAGAAGGCTTTATTGGCCTCCGCCATCCGATGCGTGTCTTCTTTTTTCTTAACCGCAGCGCCCCGATTATTCGCAGCGTCAAGCAGTTCCCCAGAGAGCCGATCAACCATTGTGTTCTCGGAGCGCTTGCGCGCCGCTTCGATCGTCCAACGAATAGCCAACGCCTGGGCCCTGTCCGTACGAACTTCAACAGGGACCTGGTAGGTGGCGCCACCTACCCGGCGAGACCGAACCTCAACCGTCGGGCGCACATTGTTCAGGGCATCATGAAACAGGTTCACCGGCTGCTGACCGGACCGCGCCTCAATCTTGTCAAAGGCGCCATAGACGATGGTTTCGGCATTGGAACGCTTGCCGTCATACATCAGGCAGCTCATGAACTTACTAACGACCATGTCCTTGAACTTGGCGTCCGGCAGGACATCGCGTTTTTCTGCGCGGTGGCGTCTCGACATAAAACCGTCTCCCTACTTCGGTCGCTTGGCGCCGTATTTCGAACGGCGCTGGCGGCGATCCTTGACACCCTGGGTGTCGAGCGTGCCACGAATAATATGATAGCGAACGCCGGGAAGGTCCTTCACTCGGCCGCCGCGGATCATCACCACGGAGTGCTCCTGAAGGTTGTGACCCTCGCCTGGAATATAGCTCGTCACCTCGAAGCCATTGGTGAGACGCACGCGGGCGACTTTACGCAGCGCGGAGTTTGGCTTCTTCGGCGTCGTTGTATAGACACGCGTGCAAACACCCCGCTTTTGCGGACAAGCTTCCAAGGCAGGAACCTTGTTCCGGGCGACAGGCTTTTGCCGACCCTGGCGGGTCAGCTGATTGATCGTCGGCATTGAGGCGATCCCTCTTGACCAAAAAAAACATGCGAAACCCGGACCTTCTGGACCTATTGGTTCATCGGGGCCGAATGTTTCGCTCTTTCAACCTCTTCGGGAGGCCGGACCGTCTTTTGCTTGTGGTCGACACTGCGTTTGCCACTTTGGAAGCCAAACTCGGCTCCGTCCGAAGCACTACCGGTGCCGCAAAAGTTGGCGGATACTATGTAGATGACCGTGGCGGGTCAAGCCCGGAGTTGAAAGAATCCCCATGTTTCTCACGCAACGCCAACTCTGTCCGGAAGATGCGTTAAAACCAGCCCGAACGATTTTATCTTTCACCCGGCTCACCCCACCTGAAAGGATCATGCTATGAGCCTGGGTTGCAGGTTTCCGCCCCGGCTCTCCTGCCCCATAAACAACGCCGGCCTCGGAGATCATCCGAGGCCGGCGCTTCAACTTGCAAACTGGAGTCGTCAGGCCGCTACTCGGCGGCGGGCACCTGCAACTCCGTGGCGTCGACCAACGCCGGCGTCACCTCTTCCCTAATCGGCGCAAGTTCGCGATCACGCTCTGCAGCGATCCGCTTCAACCGGTTCACCACGCTTCCGGTTCCGGCCGGGATCAACCGACCAACGATCACGTTCTCCTTCAATCCTTCCAGACCATCGATCTTTCCGGATACCGCCGCTTCCGTCAGCACCCGTGTGGTCTCCTGGAACGATGCAGCGGAGATGAAGGACTTGGTTTGCAGCGACGCCTTGGTGATGCCCTGCAGGACCGGCTTGGCCACGGCCACACGCAGGCCCTCGGAGATTGCCTTTTCGTTGGCCTCATCAAATTCGCCGCGGTCAACGGTTTCCCCTACCAGGAGCGTGGTCTCGCCGCCGTCTTCAACCTCCACCTTCTGCAGCATCTGACGAACAATGACTTCGATGTGCTTGTCATTGATCTTCACGCCCTGCAGTCGATAGACGTCCTGAATTTCGTTGATCAGATAGGACGCCAGAGCTTCGACGCCGAGGATATTCAGGATGTCATGCGGCACCGGATTACCATCCATCAGCAGATCGCCAATCTGGACGTAATCACCTTCCTGAACCGCGAGATGCTTACCCTTCGGGATCAGATACTCGACGGTTTCCTTATCGCCCTCGGTCGGGGCCACCATGATGCGGCGCTTGGTCTTGTAGTCACGACCGAACGCAACCCTTCCCTCTGACTCGCTGATGATCGCGTAGTCCTTCGGCTTACGGGCCTCGAACAGTTCCGCGACCCGTGGCAAGCCACCGGTGATGTCTCTCGTCTTCGACGATTCCCGAGGAATTCGGGCCAGCACGTCACCGGCTTGAACACTCGCTCCATTCTCGACCGACAGGATGGCGCCGACCGACATGAAATATCTCGCCTCCAGCCCGTTCGCCAGTTCGAGAACCTCGCCATCATCGTCACGCAAGGTGATCCGAGGCCGCAGATCCGCGCCCTTGGGTTGTTGCTTCCAGTCGAACACCACCCGTGAACCGATGCCGGTGGCCTCGTCGATCACTTCACGCATCGACACGCCTTCGACCAGGTCAACATAATGGGCGATGCCCTGCTTTTCGGTGATGATCGGAATGGTGTACGGATCCCAATCGGCCATTTTCTGGCCTTGGGTCACCTCGTCTCCTTCGTCGACGAGCAATCTGGAGACATAGGGGATCTTGTGGCGCGCCCGCTCACGACCTTGAGCGTCACTCAGGACGATCTCGGTGTTCCGGCTCATCACGATCAAAATTCCGTCGGAATTACCAACCACGTTGCGGTTGAAAATTTTGACCGACGCGACAAACGCCGCCTCAATGCTCGATTGCTCCGCGCCGCGCTGAGCGGCGCCGCCGATGTGGAACGTCCGCATCGTCAGCTGTGTCCCCGGCTCACCAATCGACTGCGCGGCGATGACGCCAACCGCCTCGCCGACGTTAACCCGGGTGCCACGCGCAAGATCACGCCCGTAACAACTGCCGCATACGCCAACCTTAGTCTCGCAGGTCAGCACCGAGCGGATCAGCACCGAGTCGACACCGGCACGGTCGATCTTATCGACAAGTTCCTCGTCAATAATCTGTGCAGCGGCAACAATAAGGTCACCGGTAAGCGGGTCTTTCACATCGACCGACGAACTGCGGCCAAGAATGCGCTCGGCCAAGTCAACGATCATCTCACCGCCTTCGATCACCGCTTTGACGGTCAGCCCGTCCTTGGTACCGCAATCTTCCTCGGTGATGATGCAGTCCTGAGCGACATCGACCAGTCGCCGGGTTAAGTAACCCGAGTTAGCCGTCTTCAGCGCGGTATCGGCCAAGCCCTTTCGAGCGCCATGGGTCGAGTTGAAATACTCGAGCACCGTCAGGCCTTCCTTGAAGTTCGAGATGATCGGCGTTTCGATGATTTCACCGGATGGCTTGGCCATCAGCCCGCGCATCCCGGCGAGTTGCTTGATCTGCGCCGGTGAACCACGAGCGCCCGAATGCGCCATCATCCAGACCGAGTTGACTTCCTCACCAGGCTGGGAGGTCATCATCCGGGCCATCATCTCTTCAGCCACCTGATCGGTGCAACGCGACCAGACATCGACCACTTTGTTGTACTTCTCGCCTTGCGTGATCAAACCGTCCTGATATTGCTGCTCGAATTCCTTGACTTGCCCATGGGCTTCGTCGACCAGAGCTACCTTGGCGTCCGGAATAATCAGATCGTCCTTGCCGAAGGAAATGCCGGCGGCACAAGCCTGACCGAAGCCGAGGGCCATGATCCGGTCAGCGAAGATCACCGTCTCCTTCTGTCCGCAATGGCGGTAGACCATGTCGATAACATTGGACACCTCCTTCTTGGTCATCAGCTTGTTGATGACCTCGAAAGTCATGCGCGGATTGTCCGGCATGAACTGCGCCAATTTCAGGCGACCCGGTGTTGAGTCGACTCGCTTGATCACCTTGACACCGGTCTCGTCATAAACCTCGACCCGGGCCTTCACCTTGGTATGGAGATGCACGGCGCCATTGTTCAGCGCGTGCTCAACCTCGGCCATATCGGCAAAGATCATCCCCTCACCGGGCATGCCTTCACGTTCCATGGTCAGATGATAGAGGCCCAGGATGATATCCTGGGAGGGCACGATAATTGGCTTGCCATTGGCCGGGCTCAAGATGTTGTTGGTCGACATCATGAGCACGCGCGCTTCGAGCTGTGCTTCCAGCGACAACGGCACATGGACCGCCATCTGGTCGCCATCAAAATCGGCGTTGAAGGCGGTGCAAACCAACGGGTGAAGTTGGATCGCCTTGCCCTCGATCAATACCGGTTCAAAAGCCTGAATACCCAAACGATGCAGGGTTGGCGCCCGGTTCAACAGCACCGGATGCTCGCGAATGACTTCTTCCAGAATATCCCAAACCTCGGGACGTTCCTTCTCGACCATCCGCTTGGCCGCCTTGATCGTGCTGGCCATCCCATAGAGTTCCAACTTGGAATAAATAAACGGCTTGAACAGTTCCAGCGCCATTTTCTTCGGCAAACCGCATTGATGGAGCATCAACTCGGGACCGACCACGATGACCGAGCGGCCAGAATAATCGACGCGCTTGCCGAGCAAGTTTTGACGGAACCGGCCTTGTTTACCTTTCAGCATGTCGGACAGAGATTTCAACGGTCGCTTGTTAGCGCCGGTGATAACCCGGCCACGCCGGCCGTTATCGAACAACGCATCAACCGCTTCCTGCAGCATGCGCTTTTCGTTACGCACGATGATATCGGGTGCACGCAACTCAATCAGGCGCTTTAGCCGGTTGTTCCGGTTGATCACCCGGCGATACAAGTCGTTCAAATCGGAGGTGGCGAATCGGCCACCATCCAACGGCACCAGCGGGCGCAATTCCGGCGGGATCACCGGCACCACATCGAGAACCATCCACTCCGGACGGCACCCGGATTCCATGAACGCTTCGACCAGTTTCAGCCGCTTGACCAACTTCTTGCGCTTGGCCTCGGACCCCGTGGTCCGTAATTCTTCACGGATCTCAACGCGCTCCTCCTCAAGGTCGAGCGCGACCAGCATTTCCTTCAACGCCTCGGCGCCGATGGAGGCGCGGAACGTGTCCTCGCCGAACTCGTCCATGGCGTCGAAATATTCTTCTTCGGAAATCAGCTGACGCCGCTTGAACGAGGTGAAGCCTTCATCGAGAATCACGAAGCTCTCGAAATAAAGGATCCGCTCCAACTCTTTCAAGGTCATGTCGACCAACAGACCAATCCGGCTTGGCAGCGACTTCAGGAACCAGATATGGGCAACCGGCGAGGCCAACTCGATATGGCCCATGCGCTCGCGCCGGACCTTGCTCAAGGTCACCTCGACGCCGCATTTTTCGCAGACGATACCGCGATACTTCATGCGCTTGTATTTGCCGCACAGGCACTCGTAATCCTTGATCGGGCCAAAGATGCGTGCACAAAACAGGCCATCGCGCTCCGGCTTGAACGTACGGTAGTTGATGGTTTCGGGCTTTTTGATCTCACCAAAGGACCAAGAGCGAATCCTTTCAGGCGCGGCAATCGAAATCCGAATTTGATCGAAGCTCTCGGTGCCGGTGGGCTGACCGAAGATGTTCATCAACTCATTCATCAAGCGTCTCCTTGCATCCGATGGACGCGTTAGTCCGGTCGCTCATCGCAACCACGACCAGCCAGATTTCCCTGGCTGGAAGACAGTCGGGCGATCGTTCCAGGCTGAATCGGCGCGATCACCCGACAGGGTCAACTCTGTTGCTGGTCGAGGTCGACGTTAAGACCAAGGGACCTAAGTTCCTTGACCAGAACGTTGAAGGACTCGGGAATACCAGCCTCGAAATTATCGTCACCCTTGACGATCGCCTCATAGACCTTAGTGCGTCCGGAGACGTCATCGGATTTCACCGTCAACATCTCCTGCAATGTATAGGCGGCGCCATAGGCCTCAAGGGCCCAAACCTCCATCTCACCAAAGCGCTGTCCACCGAACTGCGCCTTGCCGCCAAGAGGTTGCTGAGTGACCAAGCTGTAGGGACCGATCGAACGGGCATGGATTTTGTCATCGACCAAATGATGCAGCTTTAACATGTAAATATAGCCCACCGTGACCTTTCGGTCGAATGCCTCGCCGGTTCGCCCATCGACGAGTGTCACCTGCCCTGTCGAATTGAGACCGGCATATTCGAGCATCCGGACGATATCCTCCTCGCGCGCGCCGTCGAAAACCGGCGTGCCCATGGGAACGCCGCTGGTCAGATTGCCGGCAAGTTCGACCAGTTCCTTATCGTCCAGAGGCCCAACCTGCGCGTCATATTGATCGTCGCCATAGATCCCCTTCAGGGTCTCGCGAAGATCCTTGACCTCCTTGCTCCGACCGATTTGTTCCAGCATCTGGCCGATCTGCCGGCCCAAGCCGTGGGACGCCCAACCAAGATGGGTCTCTAGGATCTGTCCGACATTCATCCGCGACGGCACGCCGAGCGGGTTCAGAACGATATCGGCAGGCGTGCCATCCTCGAGATACGGCATGTCCTCGATCGGGGCGATCTTCGAGATTACGCCCTTGTTGCCGTGACGTCCGGCCATCTTGTCACCGGGCTGCAACTTGCGTTTCACCGCGACGAAGACCTTGACCATCTTCATCACGCCCGGCGGCAGCTCGTCACCGCGCTGCAACTTCTCGACTTTGTTGTCGAATCGCGCCTGTAACTGCTCGATTGACCGCTCGAACTCCTGGCGGAAGCCTTCGAGATGCTCCATCTGTTGGTCGTTCTCGATCCCGAACTGGCGCCATTGTCCGCGGGTAAATTTGCCGAGCACCTCTTCGTCAATGACGGTTCCGGCCTCAAAACCCTTCGGTCCAGCGATTCCGACTTCACCGATCAGGAATTCTTTCAGGCGGTCGTAGAAACCACTTTCCAGGATCGCCCGCTCATCGTCCCGATCTTTGGCCAAACGCTCGATATCCGAGCGCTCAATCGCCTGGGC
>JAQBUJ010000082.1 GCA_027623845.1 Pseudomonadota bacterium | reverse complement strand
ATCGAACTGCGCCGCGGCCAAGCCGACACTAAGCAATCCGCCGACAATGGCGCCGACGAAGGGCACGAAGGAGATCACGCCGACAAAGATGCCGATCACCACGCCAAATTGAAGCCCGGCGAAGCTGAGCGTCGCGGCATAATACACCGCGAGGATGATGCAGACACTGCCCTGGCCGCGCACGAATCCCGCCAAGGTCCGGTCAACCGCCCGTGACTGGGTCCGAAGCGTCTCGCGTTGCGCCTGGGGCAACCAGCCATCAATGGTCGCGACCATATGATCCCAGTCACGCAGCAGATAGAACGCGACGATCGGCGTGATCAGAATCAGCGACAACAGATTGGCCACCGCCACGCCGCCGCTGACCAGACTACCCAACAGTCCGACCGCCCATTTCAGCGCCCCGCCCGCCATCGATGGCAGGTTGCCGAGAGGCTCTCCATCGACGCCGGCGTTGAGCTGCTCCAGAATCGGGCGAAGGATCGGCTCAAGCCGCAGCAGTACCGCCGGAACCACCTCGATCAAACGCAACAGCTGTGCGTTGACCACCGGCACCAGCAGCAGGAACAAGCTGATCGTGATGACCAGAAATCCAACCAGAACGATCGCGGTTCCCAAAGTCCGGGGCCAGCCGATCTTCTCGAAACGATCGACCACCGGATCGAGAAAATAAGCGATCGCCATGCCAGCGACGAATGGCAGCAATACATTGCTTAACGCATAAAGCGCCGCCAACCCTGCCGCCAGGAAGACCAACCAAAAGATCCTGCGCTCTCGTCGGGTCATGCTTCGCGCGCCCCGGCTACTGAGACGCCGGCGCCGTTAGCGGCGCGGTCGGCAACAGGGGATTGGTCAAACCGGTATTTGCAGCGCCAGGCGCTGGCGAAACGGGGGGCGCCGGAGAAACAGCACGCGATGGAACAGCCGGGGTCGCGGTTGTCGGCGGCGCCAAAAGATAATCAGGCGGCACCAGCTGATCGCGATCGGCCAGCACGTAGTCGGTACGCCCCTCATGCAGCTCCAAATCGCGCTGACGCAATGCATTTCGAAGCTGTGTTTCGTCCCCTTGCACCCAAAGATCCATCACCGCTTCACGCTTGGAAAGTCGCAGCAATTCAACGCGCCGCAACACACCGATCCCCTGCAATCGCTTTTTGATGGAAAGCCATCGGGCGAAACCATCGATCGGCACCACCACGCTGACCCGCGACTCCAGCCCCGGACGCACCAGGTTGGCTTGCTTCCACGAAATCGACAAAGTCTCAACCACCCGGGTCACCCCGGCATCCAGGAGACCGATCAGGCCATCAGCATTCTGCCCCTTGATCGAATCGATGATGGTTTCCTCGGTCTCGGTGCCGGTGCCTCGCACCATGGAGATCTCCAGCACCGGGAGATTATCGCTGCGGTCAAAGAGCCGCGCCGCGCGGGCCACCACCACATCGCGCGCGCCGTAGCGGTCCGCCACCGCACGCAGACGTTCCTGATCGCCGCGCAAGGCTTGAACGGTGGACAGATCGCGAATATCGGCCAGATCCCCATGAGGCACCACGATCGGCAGCAATCCATCGCGGTTCGGCAGGTTCTGCCATGCCTCGCGCCAGGGATTGGGGTCCTCCCAGAGCACGCCCACCCCCTCGCTGGTAAGCACGGGGATAATCAAAACCGGCCGACTCGGGGTTTCCGCAAAAGCGACGCCGGCATTGGTCAACGTCCGGCGAACCTCGTCTCTATTGAACCTGTAGGATAGCGTCGCCAAATAACGCACCGCGGACGTGCGTTCCCGCAACACTTCAAAGCCTTGAATCAACGGGCCCAACTGCTCCGGCCCAAAGTCGATCAATTCAGCCGCGTCTCCCGGCAAGGTCAGGCGCGCCAGCAATTGCCTCCACCCCAGAGATTGCCCCATGCGCAACGCCTCGGAGCGCGCCGCAAGCGCTGATTCCGCCGTCACGTCGACCGGAACCGGCGCGACCACGAAAACCTCATCAGGCTGCAACGCCGGCGCTGGCCCGGCTGTAAGAACAAGCCCCAACAGGGAGAAGACGGCGATCACCAGCCGCGCCGTCGACGATTGGATTGCCTGCTTCACGCGTTCGACTCCAAAACCGTCTTGCTCATCCCCACTCCGCCACGCCATAAAGCATGAATTCGGCGATTTCGTGACATCGCTGTAAAAGGAGCGGCCCATTGGCCAACTACCCATTTCGCCCGTCGGGCAGTTATAGCGGATCGCCGCGGAGGAAACCATCGATCAGCCCAAACCCAATCGCCCACTGACCTATCGCGACGCGGGCGTCGATATCGATGCCGGCGAGCGTCTGGTCGACGCGATCAAGCCGCTGACCCGATCAACCGCGAGGCCCGGCGCCGACGGTGGCATCGGCGGCTTTGGCGGTATCTTCGATCCAAAGGCCGCCGGTTTCACCGACCCGCTGCTGATCTCCGCCACCGACGGGGTCGGCACCAAATTGCGCATCGCCATCGAGGCCGGACGCCATGACACGGTCGGCGTCGATCTGGTCGCCATGTGCGTCAATGATCTCGTCGTTCAGGGCGCCGAACCGTTGTTCTTCCTCGATTATTACGCCACCGGCAAGCTGTCGGTCGAAACCGCGCGCGCCGTGGTCAGCGGGATCGCCCAGGGGTGCCGCGAGGCGGGTTGCGCCTTGGTCGGCGGCGAGACCGCGGAAATGCCGGGTATGTACAGTAATGGGGATTATGACCTCGCCGGTTTCGCGGTCGGCGCGGTGGAACGATCCAACCTGCTTGACGGCACCCAGCCGCGCGCCGGCGACATATTGCTGGGCCTGGCGTCATCGGGCGTGCATTCAAACGGTTTATCGCTGGTTCGCCGGGTCGTCGAAGGCGCCGGGCTGACCTATGACGCTCCCTGCCCGTTTGAGACGAACGCGCAGGGCGAAGAGCCCGCCCCGACCCTCGGCGATGTGATCCTGGAGCCGACGCGGATCTATGTAAAAGCCTGTCTGGCGGCGCTTGCCACCGGCGGCGTCAGTGGTTTTGCCCATATCACCGGCGGCGGGCTGATCGAGAACCCGCCACGGACCTTTGACGCCTCGCTCGCGGCGCGGATCGATGTTTCCGGCTGGACCTTGCCGCCGGTGTTTCGTTGGCTCGCCGAGACCGGCGGGATCGAGGCCACCGAACTGGCCCGGACCTTCAATTGCGGTATCGGCATGTTGGTCATCGTCCGGGCCGAGGCCGTCAAGGATGTCACCGAAGCTCTCACCCAGGCGGGCGAAACCGTGCATCGCCTGGGCCTGCTGGAGCGGCGCGTCGATGGCGGGCCGGCGGTGTTTCTCGACAACCTCGCGCGCTGGTCGCCATGAGCCATCCGGTCACGCCCCGAACCAGAGTTGGTGTTTTGATCTCCGGCGGCGGCACCAACCTGCAAGCGCTGATCGATGCGGCGGCGGCGCCGGATTTCCCCGCCGAAATCGTCCTGGTGATCTCCAACAGGCCGGACGTTCGAGGATTGCAGCGGGCCAGCGCCGCCGGCATCGCCACCCTGGTCATCAACCACCGGGATTTCGACGACCGAGCGCCCTTTGACGCGGCCCTGAACGCGGCATTGCAGAGCGCCGGCTGCCAGATTGTCTGCTTGGCCGGCTTCATGCGTATCCTGACCCCCGGCTTCATCAACGGCTGGGCCGGACGGATGCTGAATATCCATCCCAGCCTGCTGCCGTCCTTCCCGGGGCTGCACACCCATCAGCGAGCGCTCGACGCCAGCGCCCGGATCGCCGGCTGCACCACGCATCTGGTGACGCCAGAGCTGGATTCCGGCCCGATCCTGGCGCAGGCGGTGGTGCCAATCCTTACCGATGATACTGCTGAGACGCTGGCGGCGCGGGTGCTCAAGCAGGAGCATCGGATTTATCCCCAGACGCTCCGCCTATTGGCCGAAGGGCGGATCCGCGTCGTGGAGGGGCGCGCGGTGATTGACCATCAAGCCCCACCGGACGGTGGAATTTTGGTCAATCCGGCGATGGCATGACGTTTTGAGACTTGGCGGAACCGGCACTGGTGTTTTATACAATGGGTACCGCATTAAAGCCGGATCGACCCGGGGGGCATAAAAATGGCCGTTGAGCATTCCAAAAACGACCCTGACTATCAGTTTCATCAAAACACCTATGAAGGGGTCTGCACCCTCTTTAAGGTCTCTATCACGCTGATCGTCATTACGCTGTTGCTGATGGCGTGGCTGGTCGTCTAAAGCCCTCCATTGCGCTTTCCTCAAACACCTGCGTGCGACCCCGCTTCTGTAAGACCATACCCAGCCGAGCGCGTGTAGGCGTGTCCGCCGGATGGTGTGGGCTTTATTAGGCCCGCCATTCGCAATATTCTTGGGTAAAGGTGACGATCCTCCAGGAGCCGAGTAGGTACATCATGGACGCGAACGACATGCGACGGGCCGGAATCTGGCTCACGGATGCCCAGAGCGATATCGACGGTGAATTTCAAGCTCGAATCCGCGATCTCATCGCCTATCGGACAGCCAATCGAGCGTGACCCAATGCCGAGTTTTTCAACGCGTCGATAAGCCCGCCGAACGGGCGCTCCTGCCGGTCGCCAGCCGACCTGGCCAAATAGACCAAGTCTTCCTCTGTCTTTATGTCGTGAACGGATAGTCGGCGCGCGCCGCAATGATTAGGACGCGCGCCTCTTTCCGTCAGTCGGCGATGTCGGCCAGGCTGAAGAACTGCGGAATCTCTTCGGCGGCGGTTTCCGTCGCGTCCGAACCATGCGCCGAGTTTTCGCCAACGCTTTTGGCGAACAGCTTGCGGATGGTGCCCTCAGCCGCATCGGCCGGGTTGGTGGCGCCCATCACCTCACGATAGGTGGCGACGGCGTTCTCGCCTTCGAGAACCTGCACAACCACCGGGCCGGAGATCATGAAATCGACCAGCTCGCCATAGAACGGGCGCTCGGAATGGACCGCGTAGAACCGCTCGGCCTGCTGCTTGGTCATCTGAATGCGCCGCTGGGCGATAATACGCAGCCCGGCGGCCTCGATCAGCGCGTTGATGGCGCCGGTCTTGTTGGCGGCGGTGGCGTCGGGTTTGATTATGGAGAAGGTGCGCTCAATGGCCATGGCGAGTCTCGACTTTGCTTGCAGGTTATGGCGGATGTCCGGGCGCGGTCGATCACCATCTCTCGCGCGGCGGGCGGTTTATAACCGGGCAGGCGCAAACCGGCAAGTCGAGTGACCCGGTTCGCGCCCACACCGTCTCCTGTCAACTCATCTCAGCTTGCCGGCGATGAACGCTCCGGCCTTGTCTATGGCGTCCCGGCCCTCGGAGAGGATCGGTGCGAAAATCTGCCAGACATGGATCATCCGGTCCCAGACCTCCAGCTCAACCGGTACGCCGGCGGCCCGCAGGCGTTCGGCCAACCGGGTTGAATCGTCAAGCAGAGTCTCGCAATCGCCGACCTGAATTAACATTGAGGGCAATCCGGACAATTCGCCGTGCAGTGGGCTGGCCAGCGGGTCACGCGGATCGCCGCCCGCCATATAGAGACCGGTGTACCAAAGCAGGGCGGCCTTCTGCACCATCGGATCAACCTCGGCGCGACTGCTCATCGATTCGCCGGCGCCCTCCAGGTCAACCCATGGCGAGAAGCAGACCGCCGCCGCCGGCAAGGATATCCCCCGGTCCCGCAGCGCCAACAGCGTCGCGACCGCAAGCCCACCGCCCGCCGAATCGCCAGCGATCAACACATGCTCGGGCGCGATACCGCTTTGCAAAAGCCATTTATACCCGTCGATCGCATCTTCCAGCCCGGCCGGAAACGGATGCTCCGGCGCCAGGCGATACTCCATCGAGAGCACCCGAACGCCCGACGCCTTGGACAAGTCATAGGCCAGGATCCGATGCGTCGCGACACTGCCGATGACGTAACCGCCGCCATGCAGATAGTAGACACAGCGTGAGGCGTCGGCACCCGGCGCCGAGATAAACGCCCCCGGCACGCCGCCCGCGTCGACCGGTTCATAGATCAGGTCTTCCGGGCTGGGGAGAAAATCGGCCAGCTTGTCGAACCGCTCCCGCAACAATTGCGGGGTTGGGTCCAGTGGCTTGGGCCGCGAGGTCAACAAGCCGAGCAGCGAGTCCAGTTCCTGTACCGTCACCGTGCTTCTCCCCATGCTTATCGCGACGCTTAACCTTATTCCTATTCGGCGGCGCGCGCCCGCTCCATGCCCAGCTTGGGTTTGGCGCCATCGAACTTGGTCAGGATCTGCCCCGGCGCCGGCACTTGCAGATAGTCTTCGCCGTCAAACACCTGAACCCCATTGACCCAAGTCCCACGCAAACCCGGCGCCGATCTCAGCAAGCGCTCGCCGCCGCCGGGTAGATCGAAATGCCGGCTCATGTTGGTGATGTGAATCTCTTCCGGGTCAAACAGGATCATATCGGCCCAGGCCCCGGGGGTCAGACGCCCGCGATCGATGATGCCATAGACGTCGGCCGGGTCGCTGGTCACCTTGCGGATCGCCGTCGGCAGATCGAACAAGCCCTTTTCGCGCACCCAATGGCCGAACAGATGCATCGCGTAGCCAGCGTCGCAGAGCAGTGAATTATGCGCCCCGGCGTCCGACAGGCTGACCAGAGTGCCGTCATTGGCGATCAGCTCGGCCACCCCATCCTCATCCATGTTCAGCATGAAGAAGGTGAATCTGGTGCCGAAATTTTCCTCCAAGCCGATATCGAGGAACACATCCAACGGGTCCTGGCCGCGCTCCTCGGCGATCTCGGCAATGGTACGGCCCACCAGATCCTGGTTTTTCTCCAGCTCGGCCACGGCAATCGGCACCCAGTCCCAGCGTCCCTTGAAGACATGCTGGGAATCCGCTTGCTGCAAGGTCGCGCGGAACGCCTCGCGAAACGCCGGGTCGGTGAAGATTTGGCGCAGCTCCTGATGATCCTCGGTCGCCGGCCAGGGATGCATGGCTTTGAGAATATAGGCCTTGTCGAGGGTGAAGGTCAGGCTGAGCGGTTGGCAGGAGCCTTGGGTATAGACCGGGACGCCGCGGCCCCGCGCCGCCGCGGCGTCATGCATGATCCCCGACGCCCGATCCGGCTGATGGGCGAAATGGAAATGCGGCGCATAACAGCCCGGCTTACCGCTGATCCGGCACATCTCTTCAAGAAAAGCGATCGCATGACGCTCGCCGAAGGTCGCCATGAAGACGCCATGGTCGTAATCGGCCAAGACCTTCACCAGCGCCCGGAACTCGTCATCGTCGGCCAGACGAGAGGCGATCGGATGGCCGCCGGCGCCCCGATGGTTTTCATTGCTCGACGAGGCCAGGCCAACGGCGCCGGCATCCATCGCCTCGCGCAGCAGCGCAATCATCGTCTCCAGCTCCGCCGGCGTCGATGGCCGCTGCGAGCCCTCGTCCCCCATGACGGCGGTGCGCATCACCGTGTGCGAGGCAAGGCATGCGACGTTGGGATAGACGCCCTTGCGCCGCAACAGATCGAGATATTCGCCAAAGCTTTGATAATTCGTATCCATGCCGGCCTTCAGCGAGTCCAGGGACATGCCCTCGACCTCGGCCAGATTGGCGATGATACTGTCGCGATGAGCCGCCGGCGCCGGCGCCACGCCGAAACCGCAATTGCCGATGACCACCGTGGTCACCCCCAGCGCGCCGGCCGGAGAGGCTGTTTGATCCCAGGTAAGTTGGGCGTCGTAATGGGTGTGCAGATCGATCACGCCGGGCGCCAGAACCTGCCCTTCGGCGTCCAGAGTTTCCGTCGCCTCGCCCTCGACCTGCCCGATCGCCGCTACCCGGCCATCTTTGACTGCCAGATCGCCTTGGATTAGCGGGCCGCCAAGCCCGTCGGCGATCCGCGCATTGCGTATGATCAGATCAAACATCGAATTCCCTCCATATCATCATTACAATCAATGCGTTATGGTAACTTTCAGGTATCTTTCTCAGGGCCCGCCATTTCTATAGACACAACGCCACCGGCTTCCGCACCCGCCAAAAACCAGAGCGCCGGAACCCCGAGTAATCCCAAAGCGCCCCAATTAGTACACCCAAAATTACCCGGCGCGTGCGGGTCGGGTAAATTAACACGCTGACGCTCTGCGCGCCGCCCCGAGTCTTGACGGTAGGAGAGTCGTTGCGAAGATTGTTGATGTTGTCGATTTTTGGGCGCGCATTACTTCCATGGCGGCGGGTTTCCCCAATTCCCCCACGAGGTCGTTGCGCTGGTCGGCAGCCGGCTCGTTGGTCCGAATTTTCCGCGTGGGTAGCCGATTGGGATGCAGCAGTGAAAAACCATCTCCTCGGGCACGCCGAACATTGCGTTAACCCGCTCCATCACTTCGGCGTGCAGGGTGGTCAGGACGCTTCCCAAGCCTAACGCTCGGGCCGAAAGCAGCAAGTTCTGTACCCCAGGGAAGGTTGAGGCCGCGGCAACGCCGGTAGGCTCCGAGTACACCAAGATGACCACCGGCGCGTTGATCATTTCATCCGCAAGCAGCGCCGCTAAACGGTACTGGGAGCCCTCGGGGATATCCGCCTTGGAGGTCCAGCCGTACGCATCGCGGCGTTTGGCCCACCAGGCCTCAAAATACAGCTTGCCGAACGCGTTGATCGCATCGCGGTCCCGAATAACCAGATAGCGCGCGGGTTGGACGTTGCCGCCGTTCGGCGCTTTAGAGGCGGCATTGAGAATGATTTCGAGCTGCGCGTCGGTGACCGGGCGATTTGAATCCAGCCGGCGCGTCGCGCGCTGACTGAACATTGCTTCACCGATCGGCATCGTCAGTTCGGCGGGCGGGTCTAAGCGAACCATTTCCATCGCACTATTCCTTGAAGCTTGGGTTTGTACCGGGGAGCTTGGGTTTGTACCGGTATCGCGTTGGGCAGGTATCAACTCAATATACGGGAAACTGGGGCCGGTTGGCGAGCTTGGCGAGCTTGGCGAGCTTGGCGAAGGTCTGCTTTACCAGCATCAAACAAATCGTAAAGCGGCATGATTGACGGCTTCGGTTCACTTTCAGCCGAAAACGCCGCCTGGATCATCAGACGGCAAAGCCCGCGATCCGCAAGCGGGCGTCGTGCCGGGAGGCGGCATTTGCGACAGGGGCCGCCGCGCCTCTTTGGCCGCCTTAAACAGCGCTTGGAGTTTGCAAGCCAAAGCCAATGGCGCGCCTTATCTTGCGCGTTCCGTCCCTCGTTTGCCCGCAGCGAAGCTCCGGTCGTTGCCGCTGAATTTCGCGCTTTTAATCGACCCTGATCCCGGATCGAAATGGCCGGGCTTAGGGTGCAGAGGATGACCTGGATTCGCGACTGGCGTTCCCAGTTTTTGTGTTGCTTTCGCCTTGGCCCGCGCTCGGGCTTTCGCTTT
>JAQBUJ010000081.1 GCA_027623845.1 Pseudomonadota bacterium | reverse complement strand
GGATGAAGACTTCCTTCAAAGCGTAATTTGCAACTGAATTTGTTCACCCGATTCCCCTGCCAACCATCCGCTTGACCAGCGGCTTTACCGTCAATCCCTGGACGATGATCGAGAACAACACGACGCCATAAGTGATGGTCAGGATGGTGACCTTGTACTCGGTTTCCGGCAGTGACAGGGCCAAGGCCACCGCGATACCGCCGCGCAGACCGCCCCAGATGAGCACCGGCACCGCGCCTTTGGTGAACACCTGCCAGCGCGACAGCAGGATGATCGGGACGCCGACGCTGAGCGCCCGGGCGAGCAAGGTCACCGGGATCGCCAGCAAGGCGAAGCCAAGCAGGTTGGCGTTTTCCGAGATCACCAGCACTTCCAGGCCGATCAGCAGGAACAGCACCGAGTTCAGGATCTCGTCGGTCAAGGTCCAGAAGGTCATCACGTCGGCTCGGGTCGCCTCGCTCATCGCGTATTTGACGCCGCGGTTACCGATAAACAGCCCGGCGACCACCATGGCGATCGGACCGCTCATATGCAGCGCCAGCGCCAAGGCGTAGGTGACCATGACCAGCGCCAGGGTGATCAGAACTTCCAGGCTTGGCTCGTCGATCCCATACATGGCGCGGTAGCCGATATAGCCGGCGGCAAAACCCAGCGCCACGCCGCCCGCGACCTCAGTGAAGAACAGCTTGGCGATCTCGGTCGCGCCCATCGCGCCGACCTGCCCACCGGCCCCATCCGCGCCACCCCCGTCGCCAACCCCGGACATGGCGATCGCCACGACAACGGTGAACACCACCACGCCGACACCGTCATTAAACAGCGATTCGCCGGCCATCTTGGCTTGCAGGGTGTCGGGAACCTTCACGGTCTTGAACAGGCCGAGCACCGCGACCGGATCGGTCGGGCTGATCAGGGCGCCGAACACCAGGGCCCAGATGAACGGCAGATCCAGGCCGACCCATCCCGCCGCCATCCACATCAGCGCCGCCACGGTGAAGGTCGAGAGGAAGGTCCCGACCACCGCCATCACCGCGATCACCAGCCGTTTGGTCTTCAGGGCGGAGAAATCGGCGTGCAGGGCGCCCGCGAACAGCATGAAACTCAACATCCCATGCATCAAGGTCGCGTTGAAATCGATTTGCCGCAGCATGCCGGTGACTTTGCTGCCGATCCCCAACGTTGGGTCGAGCAGATCGATGGCGATGATCGACAACGAGGCCACCAGCGCAATCATCACCAACCCGATGGTGTGCGGCAGGTGGAGCAGGCGATGGTTGATATAGCCGAACAGAGCCGACAGCCCCACCAGGATCGCGCCGATGCTGAAAATGCTCATGAGGCCAGGGTTTCTTTCATCGGTGGGGCGGGAAGGGCGCTCTCGGCTGCCCTTGCAAAGACTTCCTGGCCGAGCTTACAAGATTTCACGCTGCCGCGCGTCGCCCTTGATAAGCGCCCGCTTTGGCATGACAGCGCCTTGGCAAGACAGCGCCTTGGCGTCACACTGTCCGTCCCTTTACATCTACCGTCTCCTTGGAGGCTCCCCGTGACTTTATCCGTCGATCCAATCACCGTCTCGGTGGTGCAGCACCGGCTTACCGCCATCGTCGCCGAAATGGGCGAGGCGATGCTGCGCACCTCGTACTCGCAGATCCTCAATTCCAGCCGGGATTTCTCCACCGGCATATGCGACGTCCAATGCCGTCTGGTGGCTCAGGCCGAGCACATCCCGATCCATGTCGGCGCGCTGTCTTATGCGGCGGAGTCGGTCAGCGGTTATTTTGGCGACACGGTGAAACCCGGAGACGTCTACCTATTGAACGACCCGTATTTCGGCGGCAGTCATCTGCCGGACGTAACCGCTTTCGTACCGGTCTTCGCCGGCGAAAAGGTGGTGTTCTGGACCATCAACCGGGCGCATCACAGCGATATCGGCGGCGCCACGCACGGCGCCTATAACCCGACGGCGACGACGATTTTCCAGGAAGGTCTGCGGATCCCGCCGCTCAAGCTTTATGACCAGGGCGAGGTTCGCCAAGATTTGCTGGACATGATCGCCACCAACACCCGCCACCCGCGCGACTTCAAGGGTGATCTGGCGGCCCAGATCGGTTCGGTCCGAGGCGGCGAGCGCCGAGTGCTGGCGTTGATCGAGGAGTTCGGCGCCGAGACCGTAATGGCCTCGATCGAGACCATCTTGGACTCGGCCGAACAGCAGGCCCGCGCGGTGATCGCCACCTGGCCGGACGGGGTCTACAAGGGCGAGGCGGTGCTCGACGATGACGGCCATGGCGAAATTGACGTGACGATCCGCGCCACGGTGACCAAATCCGGCAGCGACCTGAACATTGACCTGACGGAATCCGACCCGCAATCCAAGGGGTTCCTGAATTCCTCCTATGCCAATATGCGCTCGGCGGTGGCCATGGCGATCGCCTATCTCATCGATCCCGAGACGCCGAAGAACCATGGCTCGCTGCGCCCGATCACCGTTGAGGCCAAGCGCGGCACCATCGTTTATTCTGAGGATGGCGCGCCGGTCACCATGTGCACCAGCCATTGCTCGAACGAGATCTGCGAGGCGATCATCGTGGCGCTTTCCGAGGCTTGCCCCGAGCGGGCGATGGGCGGCTGGGGGCGGCGCTTTCGGGTCGCGATCCAGGGGGAAAACCCGAAGAACGGCCGCGGCTTCATTTGGCATATGTTCCACGCCCGACCCGGCGCCGGTGGGTCTTCCGGCGGTGATGGCTGGCACAATGCGGGCGAGTGGCATTCCGCCGGCGGCCTCAAATTCGGCAGTGTCGAGCTGGCCGAGGCGCGGTTTCCGCTGCACTTCCGAAAGCATGAATTTCGCCCTGATTCCGCCGGTGATGGCGAATATCGCGGCGGCAATGGGGTCGAGCTGGAACTGGTGATGGAGACCGAAACGCCATCGGTGGTGAACACCGCCGGTGACGGCAACCGGCATGGCTCGCGCGGCATGGTCGGCGGCGAAGACAGCAAGCCGCATCATTATGAATTGCACCGTGACGATGGCAGCATTCGCGAGCTGCAGACCAAGGAGATCCTGATCCCGGTCGCACCCGGCGACACCTTTGTCATCCATTCCGCCGGCGGCGGCGGTTGGGGAGACCCGACCAAGCGAACCGCTGAGGCGCGGGCGCTTGACGCCCTGAACCAAATCACGACCAGCGTCGACGGAGCCTGAACCCATGATTCGGATTGGAATTGACGTCGGCGGTACCTTCACCGACATCGTAGCGGTTGCCGAGGATGGCGCCGTCACCTTCGCCAAGGCGACAAGTACGCCCCAGGACCCGTCGATCGGGGTGATGGACGCGGTCGACCGCCTGGCCGAGGAGATGGCGGTGGATGTGCCAGCGCTGCTTGCCCAGACCGAGCGCGTCGTCCATGGCACCACGGTGGCGACCAATGCGCTGCTCGAGCGCAAGGGCGCCAAGGTCGGCCTGCTGACCACCGAAGGGCACCGCGACGTGCTGGAGATGCGCGAGGGCCTGAAGGACGAGCGCTATAACATGCGGTTGGCCGCCCCGGATGCGCTGGTGCCTCGGCATCTGCGCCTTGGCGTGGCCGAGCGTATGCGCGCCGAGGGCGTGGTTCACACTCCGCTCGACCTGGCGTCGTTGGATGCAGCGATCGACACCCTCAAGGCCGCCGAGGTGACCTCGGTCGCGGTCTGTTATCTGCACAGTTACAAGAACGCGGCCCATGAAAAAGCCACCCGGACCCGTCTCGAGGAGCGCATGCCCGGCGTCTCGATCTCGCTATCGTCGGAAGTTTTTCCGGAAATCAAAGAGTACGAGCGGGTTTCCACGACAGTGGTTAACGCCTATGTCCGGCCGATCGTCGGGCGCTATCTGCATAAGCTGGGCGAACGTCTGAAAGGCGCTGGCTATGACGGACCGGTGCTGATCATCCTGTCGCATGGCGGTGTTGCGCCGATCGAAGAGGCGGTACGGCTTGCTGCGGCGACGGTGTTGTCGGGGCCGGCTGGCGGGGTTGCCGGCGCGCGACACGGCGCGGCGCTGATCGGGGCTGAAAACCTGGTGCCCTTCGACATGGGCGGCACCAGCACCGATATCTCGATGATCGTCGATGGCGAGCCGGCCTTGTCGACCACGCGGGGCATTGCCGGACAACGGATTGCGCTGCAGTCGCTGGATATCGCCAGTATTGCCTCGGGCGGCGGCTCGATTGCCAGCGTCGATAGTGGCGGCATTCTGCGTGTCGGACCCGAGAGCGCCGGGGCGATGCCGGGGCCGGCCTGCTATGGCAATGGCGGCACCGAGGTGGCGGTCACCGATGCCAGCGTCGTGCTCGGCTTTCTTGACCCGGCGAATTTCCTTGGCGGACGGGCGACGTTGGACCAGGCCGCCGCCGAAGCGGCGCTGGACCGATTGGCGGATAAGCTCTCGGTCGAGCGGGCCGAGGCGGCCGAGGGGGTGCATCGGGTGATCAACACCCATATGGCCGAGGGCATTCGTCTGGTCTCGGTGCGGCGCGGCGTCGATCCCCGGCGCTTTGCCTTGCTCTCGTTTGGCGGCGCGGCGGGTATTCATATCACCGATATCGCCCGCCAACTCGAGGTGCGCCGCGTGGTGGTGCCGCGCACGGCGGCGGTACTGTCGGCCTGGGGCATGCTGGCGACGGATTTGCGTTATGAGGTCAGCCGCACCCATGTCGGCGACACCGGCAGTCTGGAGGCTGAGGAAGTGCGCACCATCTATGCTGAGATGGAACAGGAGGGGCGTCGCCGCTTGGCCGATGCCTTTGATGGCCCGGTTGCCGTGCGCCGTTCCGCCGACATGCGCTATGGCGAGCAGATTTATGAGATAGACGTGCCGCTTGACGGCATCGACTTTGCCCGCACCGATCTGATGGCCGAGGTGGCGACCCGCTTCCACGCCCGTCATGAGGAGTTGTTCACCTACAGTCTGCCGGATCAGGACGCGGTTCTGGTCAACGCCCGCCTGGCCACCATCGGCGAGTTGCCGAGCCTGCCGCAAGAGCCCCTGGTCGGCGCGCGGGGCGAGGTTGCCTCCCGGGGCAATCGGCGGATCTATCTCAGTGGTTGGCAGGAGGCGCCGGTCTTCAACCTGGAGGAACTGGCGCCAGGTCAGGTGGTCACCGGCCCGGCAATCGTGGAGTCGGCGACCACCACGGTAGTGCTGCGCGCCGGCGATGTGGCAACAGCGACAGGATCACTGTGGCTGGATGTGGCTGTCGGGGGATAGCTCGAGGCCCGGGCGCTCTTTCGCCGGAAGGTCGTTGGCGATATTTCCCAAGTTTCCGGTCGATCCGATCTCTGTTCTTCTGGTGGTGGCTCGGGCTCCCGTCTCGCCAAGCCGCTCGCTATGGCTAAACTACGGACGGATGACCGCTCCTGAATAAACGTCAACGAGGTATCCGGTGGCCGAGCCTAGCAATGAATATGATCTGGTCGTCGTCGGCGGTGGGTTGGCCGGGATGACGGCAGGGGTGCGGGCCTTGGAGTTGGGGTTGCGGGCTGCGGTGCTGGAGAAGGGCGAGGGTGAGATCTATCCCTGCAATACCCGCCAATCGGGCGGCGTCATGCATATCGGATTTCTCGACCCCTATCGCCCGGCTGAGGATCTGGATGCGGTGATTGAGCAACGCTCCGGCGGCGAGGCCGACAAGGCGTTGTCCTCGGCGTTGAGTAAAACCGGCGGTCGCTTGCTCGATTGGTTGCAAGACAAGGGCGCCCGGTTCGTCAAGTTTAATGAGCAGGAGGGCTATCGCTGGTGCATGGCGCCGCCGCGTTCGCTGCGCGCCGGTATCGATTGGCAAGGCCGCGGCCCGGACGTGGTGTTGCGCGGTCTAGTCGAACGCTTTGGCGCGCTTGGCGGAAGCTTTCGCGGCGTTACGCGGGCGGCATCCCTGGTCATGCATGAGGGGCGCTGCATCGGCGTTGTGGCTGAAAAGAACGGCGTTCATCAGACCGTCAAGGCTGCTCAGGTATTGATCGCCGATGGCGGTTTCCAGGCCAACCCGGATCTGTACCGCGCGCATATCGGCGCCGGCTTTGAGCGGATATTTCAGCGCGGCGCCCGCACCGGCATGGGCGATGGCTTGAAGATGGCGGTGGCCGCCGGGGCGGCGGTCAAGGGAACGGAACGCTTCTACGGCCATGTGCTGTGCCGTGATGCGCTGCATAACGACAATGTCTGGCCTTACCCGGAAATCGACGGTATCGCGACCGCTGGGATGGTGGTCAATGGGGCCGGCCAACGGATCGCCGACGAGGGGATCAGCGGGGTCTACCTGACCAACGCGCTTGCCGGCGCGCTGGCCGCTGCGCCTGACGGCGAGCCATTATACGCAATCTTTGATGCGGCGATCTGGGACAAGCCAGGTCGGTCGGCGCGCATTCCAGCCAATCCACTGCTTGAAGAGGCCGGCGGGACGGTACTGCGGGCGAACAGTCTGGAAGATTTGGCGACCCTAGCCAGCGTGGACGGTCCAGGGTTGGTCGAGACCGTGAAGCAATATAATGCGGCGCTTGCAGCGGGGCAGTTGGACCGGTTGGCGGTGCCGCGCTCCACTGCGATGCAGCCTTGGCCGATCACCGAGGCGCCGTTCATGGCGATCCCGGTCTGTCCGGGCATTACTTATACGATGGGCGGGATCGCCATCGACGCGCGTGCCCAAGTTCTGGCCGAAAGTGGCGAGCCGATCAAAGGGTTGTTGGCCGCTGGCGCTGCGACCGGGGGGATCGAGGGTGGCAGCCAGGCTGGTTATATCGGCGGGCTAATGAAGGCCGGCGTGTTTGGTTTGATCGCCGCTGAGCAGGCCGCTGTCTTGTGCGACAAGCCGGCGCGCAATGGGCCAGGGAATAAGCTGGGAGCGCCAAGCCTGCCGCCGCATTTGGCGTCTTCCAGCCTCGCGGTAAACGCGCCGCCACGGCCGCACCGACTGGCGAAATATCCGATGCTGCGGGCGATTGTCGGCTTTGGAACCCTGGCGTCGATCCTGCTGTCCGTGGCGGTTGCGGGATTGGTGCTTTGGCTGTGCTGGTCGTCCCTGGGCGTCATCGCGATACCGGCCGCCGGTCTGGCCGGATTGGTCAGTGCAGTGCTGGGGCTGAGCTATACCGAGCTGGTGCGGCTGATTACCGATATGATGTTGCCGGAATAACGCTGATGGTCTCTGAAATCGTCCCGATGATCGACCTCGCCGCCGCCCGGTCCGGCGATGCAACGGCGCTCCGGCGCACGTCGTTGGAAATCGATGCGGCGTTGGCGCGCAGTGGCTTTTTCATTGTCACCGGGCATGGGGTGCCACAATCCGTCACCAGTGCGGCGGTCCGGGCGATGGAGGATTTTTTCGCCGCCCCGATAGACGCCAAGATGGCGATCCGCAGCACCGCCAAGGGGTCGCCGCGCGGCTATTTGCCGTTCGGCCTGGAAACCTTGTCGCAGACCGAAGGGAAACCCGCAACGCCGGACCTGAAGGAAGGCTTTGGCATGGGGCCTTTCTGGCTCGATGATCCGGTGCGGATGGCGGGAACCGGCCAAAGCTATTCCCGTAATGTCTGGCCGCCGGAGCCGGCGTTTCGCACCGCCATCGAAACCTTTTATGCGGCGATGGAGGGGCTGACGGCGGATCTGATGGCGTTGTTCGCCGTCGCTATGGATCTGGGTCAGGGCTTCTTCACCGATCGGTTCACCACCCATAACAGTACGCTGCGGCTGATCCACTACCCGCCGCTTGACCGCCCGCCGGCGCCGGAGCAACTGCGGGCCGGCGTTCATACCGACTATGGCGCGCTGACGATTCTACTGCCCCAGGACCGGCCCGGCGGCTTGCAGGTCCGGCGTCCTGACGGCGCCTGGGAGAACGTGGCCGCGCCGCCGGGCGGTTTCGTGATCAATATTGGCGATCTGATGATGCGCTGGTCGAACGATACATGGCTTTCCAGCCCGCACCGGGTGGTCGAACCGCCCGAGGATGTCGGCCCGGCCTCGCGCCGATACTCGATGGCGTATTTCTGTAACCCGAATGACGACGTGCTGATCGAGTGTCTGGCGACCTGCTGTTCCGCGTCGAGACCGGCCAAGCATGCGCCGATCCTGGCCGGCGCGCACCGCACGGAAAAGATTGAGAAATCGAAACAGCGCGCCGGCGATGTCCTGAGCCACTTTTCCTATGCTGATCGCGACCCGGTATGAGACCGGTCCGGGTTTCGTTTTGAAGTCCTCGGGACGGGCGACCTGCTGTGCTTTGCCGACGCCAAGGAATTCATAACCAAGTTTAGGAAAGCGCCTGTCGCAGGACCGTTTCCAACGCCTCGGCTGGAATCTCAAAGTCATCATGCATAGGAAGCGTCACGGCGGCTGAGCCCATCGGTCGTCCCGTGACCCTGTAGAAAGCTTGACCGCGCAGCCCTGTCAGGATCGGGAAAAGCGGCCGCACCGCTTGGTGGTGGGTGAGTTCAATCACCGTGCAGGCGATCGGGCAGGCCAGGACATTGGTCAGGCCGGCGCCAAACGGCGCCACCACCACTTCGGCCTCCGCCGCGAGCTTGAATTGCTCCGCCGCTGAAAGTCGCTCTAATTCCACAGTCTCGAAACCGTATTTACTCAATAGCGCGTTCATTTCTTCGGCGTTGACGATCAGTCGATGACCATCGTTGCGCCGGGCAAAATAAAGCCGGCGGCGACCACGGGTCCGGGGGTCTCGAAATTGACTGAACAATCTTTCTTCGAGAAACGCGAGATATTTGGGAGACACGCAACCAAGACGACCATGCGCCAACGACGGAATCCATAGCCGGTCCACCGGATAAAGACCCGGCGTCAGGAGGCGCAAACGGTCTCGCGCCAATCCAAACATTTCCAGTATCTCAATGACTGAGGCGGGGACGGTGCGGGCGACGAGAACCGGTAAATCGGCGAGCTTGGGATGCTCAAGGATCGTTGGCAATCGCGACAGCCAGTCGACCACGTTATGATAGTAATTTACACCGCCGCCCAGCAATACCGCCTCACCCTCGATTCTAGGCTCCGGCGCCGGCAGGGCCGCGAGAATGGTGTCTTTGCTTGAAATATAGGCGTAGCAAGGCCCGTCCCAGTGTCGCCGTTTTTGACTGTAGGTAAGTCCCTCAAGCAACACCGTGTCGTCGGGGAGGATGACTGAATGATGGCCAAAAAGCAGGCGGGCGTTATCCGCGCGGGCCAGGAAAGTCGCTGGAACCCTGTAGTCAATTCTCGGCCCTGGCTGGCCCACCGGATTTATCTTAACGGAGAACGACTCCGCCAATTCCTCGCATCGATATCCAGGACGCTCGTCGATTTCGCCGGCAAGTCGCGCGACAAGAACCCGTACTTCCCGGCGCATGGATCCGCCGGCATTTGGCCGCATTA
>JAQBUJ010000080.1 GCA_027623845.1 Pseudomonadota bacterium | reverse complement strand
CATAGGACAACAAGTCAAGCCGCGCTTCGGCCGGGAGCGCCGGGAAACCATGGGTGAATCCCGGATATCCCGTACTTTTCATCTTGTTCACCCGCGGGACACTTGACGATCGGACCAACAGATGAACCTCGGCCGCGCCGGCCTCCAAGGCCTCGGCGGCGTTATCAATGGCCGAGGCGCTAAAGCCGATCACCGCAACCGATTGGCCGGCCATGCCAGCAAAATCGATCACCTCGGAAGAATGACGACACCGCGGTCCGACGAAATCCCGCAGCGGCGGCGGTACCCGCGGCAAGGCCATGCCCTCGCGGCCAGTCGCCAATACCACCCGGCGCGCCGCGATGGTCTCGACGCCGGATGGGCCGCTCACCCGCAGATCGAAACCATGCTCCGCCGGGTCGATCGCCACGACCTGCCGGTGGTTCTCGACCGGTAACCCCAACACCTCACGGTACCAAATCAGATAGTCCATCCACATCGCTGTGGGGATCTTGCCGAGATCCTCCCAGGCCTCGACGCCCCAGCGTGCCTCATACCAGGCGCGAAACGACAGACTCGCCACTCCCATGGCAGGCCCCGCCAGATGCTTCGGCGAGCGTAATGTCTCCATCCTTGCATAGGTGACCCAAGGCCCTTCTCGGCCCGCCTCACCGGCATCGAGAATGCGGATATTGGAGATCCCGGCCCGCTGCAGCGCGAAACCAGCAGCCAGGCCGCACATACCAGCCCCGATCACCACCACATCGGTCACCCGGTCGCCGTTGCCGTTCAGGTGCGGGATCACCCACTCAGACGGTGGATATTGCAGAATTTCAAGATCATGGCGCAGCCGCTCGCCAAGCGCGGCCAAACCGATGGGCGGATTGCTCAAAACCTCACGCCCCCTTCGAAGAGGATGAAAACCGAGCGCGACATTTATCGTCATGGCGCGCTCAACGAAACCTGGGCATTGTTGGCCGAGCGCACTTTATGATCAAGCCGGGGAAGACCATGGCCCACCGCATCGTTCTTATCCATGCCATACCGATGGCGGTTCAGCCGGTAGCGGATGCTTTCGCCAAAACCTGGCCGGAGGCCGAAACGGTGAACCTGCTCGACGACTCGCTTAGCCGCGACCGGGCGGTTACCGGCCATCTCGACAGATCGATGATGGATCGCTTCAGAGTGCTCGGCGACTACGCCTTATCGATCCGCGCCGATGGCATTTTGTTCACTTGCTCTGCCTTTGGTCCGGCGATCGAGGTGGTGGCACGGGATGCGCCGGTGCCGGTCCTGAAACCCAATGAGGCGATGTTCGATGCGGCGCTTGAGGCCGGACGGCGAATCGGCATGCTGGTCACCTTCCAGGGTAGCGTCGCCTCGATGCGGGCGGAATTTGAAGAATTGGCGGATGCGCGCAACGTGGATGCCACCCTGGAGCCGTGTCTGGTCGGCGAAGCGATGGCGGCGCTGCGGCGGGGTGACGCCATGACCCATAACCGATTGCTGGCCGAGGCGGCGCCGGCCTTGAAGGATTGCGATGCGGTCATGTTGGCCCAATTCTCGACCGCCCAGGCCAAGGATGCGGTTTCCGAGGTCCTCGGAATCCCAGTGCTGACCGCGCCGGACGCCGCAGTAGAACGGATGAAGGCAGCGGTGTTGCATCTTTAGCCTAAAGCGTCCGAGGATAGGCCCGTTCCCTTTGACCCGACCGACCAGACCTGAGCTGCGTCACCTGATCCCTTTGACCCGATCCTTTTAACCCGGCCCCTTTGACCCGATCCTTTTGAAAGGTATTCCGATGAGCACCCTGAATGAACTGACCGCTACGCAAGCGGCATCGGGCCTTGCCGCCGGTGATTTTTCCGCTGAGCAATTGATGCGCGATTGTTTGGGCCGGGTCACGGAACGGGAAGGCGACGTGCGGGCCTGGGCCTATATCGACCCGGACCACGCCTTACAGCAGGCGCGGGCCGCCGATACCCACCGCGCCAACGGCGGTGATCTGGGACCGCTGCACGGGCTGCCGGTGGGAATCAAGGACATCATCGATACTGCCGATATGCCGACCGAAAATGGATCACCAATCTATCAGGGACGCCAACCGTCGCTCGACGCCACATGCGTCGCCGCCTTGCGTACCGCCGGCGCGATCATCATGGGTAAGACCGTGACCACGGAACTCGCGAATATCAATCCCAGCAAGACCCGCAATCCTCATGATCTTGAGTATAGCCCCGGCGGGTCCTCAGCCGGCTCCGGCGCCGGCGTGGCCGATTTCCATATGCCGCTGGCCCTGGGGACGCAGACCGGAGGCTCGGTCATTCGCCCGGCCTCGTTCAATGGTGTCTATGGTTTAAAGCCGACCCTGGGGTTGATTCCACGCGTCGGAGTGCTGCTGCAATCCCATACCCTGGACACGCTCGGGGTTTACGGTCGCACGCTCGAGGATCTGGCGCTGATCACCGACAGCCTATCGATCCATGATCCCCGCGACCCGCAAAGCCATGCCGGCAGCCGCGCCAACCTCCGCGCGGCCTATCGAACCAAACCCGCCGCGCCGCCACGTTTCGCATTTCTGAAAACGCCGGCCTGGGAGCAAGCCGATAGCGGAGCGCAAGAGGCGATTACCGATGTCGCGAAGCGTCTGGGCGAGTCATGCCAGGAAGCCGACCTGCCGGCGCCTTTCGATCGTGTCATTGAGCTGCACGCGGCGATCTTCGCCGGTGAGAACGCCCATTACTATGGCGGTCATCTCGATGAACGGCCCGAGCTGCTCAGCGAGAAACTACGAACCCGTTTGCAAGCGAACAAGGATACTCCGGCGCGAGATTACGTCGAGGCATTGACCAAGCGAGAAACCATCCACGGCGATTTTGAAACCCTGCTGGAACGCTATGACGCGGTCCTGTGCTTACCCGCGGCAGGCCCGGCGCCGCATGGCTTCGAGACCACCGGATCAGCGATCTTCAATGGCCTGTGGACCTATCTCGGAGTCCCCTGTATCTCGCTGCCTCGCCTGACCGTCGACGGAATGCCGCTGGGCGTCCAGGTGGTCGGGAAACGCGGCGAGGAAGGCAAGCTCCTGCGGACGGCGCGATGGCTGGATTCGTTTCTGGCTTCACAGGCCGGCTAATGGTTTGATCGAACTCGGTGGCGTTACGAGGTATCCGAGACCACGCCAATATCCGACGCCTGATGGGTATACGAGCCCGGACAGTCGATGCATGACAGCCAGGGGTGCACGGGCTACCGTGTTGACACTATCCCATTCTGGAGCGTTCCATGGCCACCACGCACCATCTTGCCGCCTCGAAGACGACCGTCCATTGGGGCTATTTCGATGCCGCGCTCGATCCGGTGCTGGAAGTCGCCTCGGGAGACACGGTAACGCTTGAATCGGTTTCCGGCGGCCCCGAGACCCTACCCGGCGAGGGCTATTATGTGCCGCCGGAACTTCTGGAAATTCACGCCCAAGTGCCACGCAAGATGCCCGGCCACATGCTGACCGGGCCAGTCCGGGTTCAGGGCGCCAGGGCCGGCCAGGTGCTGCAGGTTGATATTCTCGATGTCGGGCTGCGCCAGGACTGGGGTTACAATTTCGTGCGGCCGCTTTCCGGCGGCCTACCGGGAGAATTCGACGAGACGACCCAGATGACCATTCGGCTGCACGCCGATACCAACGAGGGCGAGTTGCCCTGGGGCACCCGGTTGCCGCTTCGGCCGTTTTTCGGGGTCATGGGCTGCGCCCCACCGCCGGCCTGGGGAATGATCAGCTCGATCCAGCCTCGCGCCCACGGCGGCAACATGGACAATAAGGAGCTGATCGCCGGCACCACATTGTTTCTGCCGATCTTCGTCGATGGAGCGCAATTCTCCGCCGGGGACGGTCATGGCTGCCAGGGTGACGGAGAAGTTTGTGTCACCGCGATTGAGACGGCGTTATCCGGCACTTTCAGATTGACGATACGCGACGACATGAGCCTGGATCTGCCCCGTGCCGAGACCAAGGACGCCTTCATCACCATGGCCTTCGATGAAGACCTGGATGATGCCGCCAAGGAAGCGCTGCGGCAGATGATCGCGCTGATCGTGGCGCGGACCAACCTCAACCGCGCCCAGGCCTACGCACTGTGCTCGCTCGCCGCCGATCTGCGGGTAACGCAAATCGTCAACGGCAATAAGGGCATTCATGTGGTGCTGCCGAAAACCGCCCTTTGAGACCCCTCTAGTGGAGATGCGCAATGCTGAAGGACCACGGTCGATACAATTATTCCAGCCTGCCCTCGCGGCCTAAATACGAGTGGCCAAACGGCAGCAAACTGGCGGTTTATGTCGCGATGAATATTGAGGCCTTCAGCTATGGCGAAGGCAAGGGCGCGGCGATTGCCCCGCCAGACCAAGCCGTCAGTCACAGCATTTATTCATGGCGCGACTACGGCAACCGGGTCGGGTTTTGGCGGCTGATGGATCTGTTCGACTCATTGGATATTCCGGTGCAGCACCAGATCAATACGGCGATCTATGAGACCTGTCCGGATATCCCCGAGCGGATCCGGGCCCGTGGCGACGAATTCCTCGGGCATGGCTACAGCAATTCCGATGAACAGGGCGGGCTCCCCGAGGCGCAGGAACGCCAATTGATCCAGGAATGCACCGATATCATCACGCGCCACGAAGGCAAGGCGCCCACCGGATGGATGAGCCCCTGGCTTTCCAACAGTGAAGTCTCGATGGATCTGCTGCAGGAGGCCGGATATCGCTATGTCATGGATTGGACCATGGACGATCAGCCAATCTGGATGAAAACCCGAAGCGGGCGCATTCTTTCGATGCCCTATCCCGTCGAGGCCAACGACAACCGGGGGATCGTCTGGTACCGCTATACCTCGGCGGAATTCACCGACATGCTGATCGACAATTTCGACGAAATGCTGGAACAGTCGGAGCGCGATGGGCATCCCACGGTATGCCCGATTTCCTTGCATCCATTCGTCGTTGGCCGGCCCTACAGGATAAGGGAGCTGCGCCGGGCGTTCGAACATATCCTGAAGCATCGCGACAGGATCTGGCTAACCCGGCCAGGAGATATCTGCCGGCATGTCGAAGGGCTGCCGGATGGCACGGTCCCACAAAGGTAACCGCCGAGGAACCGCGTTCAACTATTGGTCCGCAGCCTTGTCGATTGCGTTGGTGAGATAGGCGCGGTCCAAAACCGTCGAGGTCCAGTTGAACGTGCCCGGCCCGATGAGTTCCTCCGCCGCTTGCCGCAGATAGCCATAGCAGGCATGGAACAAGGCGCCGCCGATGCTGATCCGCTTGACCCCGGCCTCGGTCAGACGCTGAACATTGAGCTGGGTATCCTTGCGGCCGACCACCACATTGAGCGGACCGTCCACTTCCGCAACCAACCGGGCGATCTGGTCTGGGTCCTGCGGGCCGGGAGCATAAAGCACATCGGCCCCGGCCTCTCGATAGAGGTTCAACCGCTGCACCGCCTCGGCGAAGGCGCCGTCGACACCCGCAAGAAAGCCCTCATACCGCCCGGTCAGAACATAGGGGATGCCTGACGCGTCCGCCGCCTCGCGGGCCGCGATGATCCGTTCCTTGGCAAGTTCAAGATCATAGATCGGTCGGGACTTATCGCCGGTGTAGTCTTCGATCCCGCCGCCGACCATACCTGCCGCGATCGATTGCCGGATGGTTTCCGCCACATCCTCGGCGCTGTCGCCGTAACCGTTCTCGAGATCCCCATTGCACGGAACGTCGACGATCCGGGCGATCTGACCGAAGTCACGCAACATTTCCTCGCGTGGGACATGATAATCCCAATCCGTAGTGCCATTTGCATAGTTGGTGCCGGCGCTTGTCGTGGCGATCGCCTCGAACCCGGCCCGGGCCAGCAATAGCGCGCTACCACGGTCCCAGGCATTGGGCATCACAAAGCTGCCAGGGCGTTCGTGCAGCGCGCGGAATGCCTTAGCCTTACTTTTCAAATCCGACATATCCGGTTTCCTCGACCCATATTGATCGCGGAGAAACCCTAACTTCAAAACGAAGGGATGGGAATTGAGGAAAGGCCGTCGCCCGGTGTTAACTCAACCCCACGCATCAAGTTTGGTCATCGCCCGCATCAGGATCGCGTCGGCTTGATTGGGAGCGCCGGCGGCATGGGCATCCGCCATCTCTCGATAATATTCCAACAATGTCGTGCGCAGCATGGATGACATACTCGCCGCCCCCCGGCGGCCCACGACAGTCTCGCACAACGCGTCCAAACTGAGACTTTCCCAACGACAGATGTCCAGCAAACCATCCCAGACCAGCTGCTCCAGAACGATCGTGGTCCGGCGGTCATGGATCGAGATGTTCTTACGGATGCCAGCGCCGGTCACGGGTCGAATATTGAGCCTCAATTCAGCCTCCTCGGGCTAGCAAGATGATAGTGGCGCCAAGACAAGTTCAAGGACGGTCGATCGACCGATCAATCTCGTCACGGATCTCCACAAGAAGCGTAAGCAAACCCTTGTCAGACACCGCCCTGGGACCAAGATTTCGCACTGCGGCCAAAAAATCCTGCCCCTGAGCCATCGCGAGACCAGCCGAGCCTGCCGATGCCTGCCTAGCCACTTGCGCCGTTGCCTTACGGCCCCCCCGCTCCGCAGCCTCTGCCTTTTGGCGAAAATAATTTATGACGAATAACCGAACGGCTCTAGACAGCGATGCAGTGGTGTCGGCGTGAGCTTCCAAGGCGCTGTTCGCGAGTTGGTGAAGCGACTTGCCCTGTTCACGCGCACAGGCTTCAAAACCTTCCCAAAATGCGACTTCCAATCTGAGACTCGTTCTACGGCCGTTCACAAATAAATTTTTGATCAGCCGGTCTGTTCCTCGAATGTTCAAGGTGCCACTCATCTCACTTTTCAACCCGCACTGTTTTTTCACTATTCGTCTAATTCGATAAAAACTTGCGATTTGACATACTTCATCAACAATTTCTTTTCAATATGAAACTAATCTGGGCCATTCCTTGCCAGATGGGTTTCACAGCCGCAGCCGTGGGACCAACTGGTAAAACCTGCTACCGTGACGCTGGTGGGAAGTTTTTTGATCACGAGGACGATGGCGATGCTTAAGGTTTGGGGACGGCGCAGCGCCTTTAACGTGCAAAAAGCGATGTGGGCGATCGGCGAGCTTGGCCTGCAACACCAGCATACCGACGCGGGCGGCAACGCCGGCGGTTTGGATGCGCCCGCGTTCCGCGAAATGAACCCGCATGGTCGCATCCCGGTGATTGATGATGGCGGCCTAATGGTCTGGGAATCCAACAGCATCATCCGCTATCTCGGGGCCAAGTATGGGGTGGGACATCTGTGGGACGCGGACCCCGCCGAGCGTTCGTTGGCTGACCGGTGGATGGATTGGGGCCTGGCCAACGCGCAGCGGGACTTTCTGGACTTATTTTGGGGCTATTACCGCACGCCAGCCGATCGCCGTGACCCGGACTATGTCGCCGAACGCTTCAAACGCTGCGCCCGCAACTATCAGCTGTTGGACAGACACCTGGAAACCCAGCCCTTTCTCGCGGGGGAGAGGTTTTCGATGGCCGATATTCCGGCGGGAACGACGTTGTTCCGTTATTTCGAAATGGATATCGAACGGCCCGACGTCCCGAACGTCGAGGCCTGGTATGCCCGGCTCCGCCAACGCCCGGCCTATCAGGAGCACGTGATGCTACCGTTCGAGGATCTGTTCGGTCGGCTCGCCTATTAGCGCGCCCCCCTAATCCGTCACAGATCGCGGGCCGTGTCCTGAACGATCCGCCACGCCGCCGCCACATGACGCTTCTCGGTATTGGTCTGACCTATGGCCCAACGGATCGCATAGACGCCGCGCACCCGGTTCTGCGTGAAATAGGTCGAGCCGTCGTCATTTAAACGGTGCAGCAATGTTTCGTTCAACCGATCGAGTTGCGCTTCGTCATCGACACCGCTGGGCCGATAGCGAAAGTTGAACAGCGCCAGGGAACGGGCGGCGACGATTTCGAAATCCGCCGCCTCGGCGATCCACCCTTCGGCCTCGCGAGCCAGCGCGATGTGTCGGCGCAGGATCTTCCGCAGGCCCTCGACGCCATGGGAGCGGATGACAAACCAGAGCTTGAGCGCCCGGAAGCGCCGGCCCAGCGGCACGCTCCAGTCGCGATAGTCGATGATCTGACCTTGCTCCCGGCTTTTCAGAAATTCCGGCAGGATCGACAACGTCCTGATAAGCGCATCCGGGTCTTTCACATAATGGGCTGAGCAGTCGAAATTGGTCATCAGCCATTTGTGCGGGTTGAATACGAGACTGTCGGCCAATTCCACGCCGTCGGCCATGCCGCGCTCTTCCGGCAGGATCAACGCCGAGCCTCCCCAGGCGGCGTCCACATGCAGGAAGACATCATGGTCGCGGCAGATCTCACCAATCGGACGCAACGGATCGACCGCACCGACCCCGGTGGTGCCCATCGAGGCGACGACACAGGCCGGAATTCGCCCGGTCGCCCGGTCGGCTTCGATCGCGGCCCGCAAGGCTTCCGGGCGCATGGCGAAATTTTCATCCGTTTCGATCAACCGGACATTGGCCCTGCCATAGCCGGCGATCTTTGCCCCCTTCTCGGTCGCCGAATGCGCCTGCTCCGAGGTATAGGCGACCACCGGGACCGAGGCCGCCATGCCCTCGGCGTTGCTCGTCCATCCCGAGGCCTTCTCCCGCGCCGTCAGCAAGGCGCAGAGAATGGCGCCGGACGCCGAGTCCTGGATCACTCCGTGCAACCCCCCCGGCAGCCCGGTCATCCGACGCAGCCACTCCATCATCAGGGTTTCCATCTCCGTCGCCGCCGGGCTGGTCTGCCAGAGCATGCACTGGGCGCCCAAACTCGCGGTCAGCATCTCCGCCAATATCGAGGGCGGACTGGAATTGGCTGGAAAATACGCAAAGAAACTCGGATGCTGCCAATGGGTGATACCCGGCACGACGATCGATTTGAAATCGGCGAAAATCTCGTCCATCTCCTCGCCATTTTCCGGCGCTTCGCTTGGCAGACGCCCGGCGATATCACCGGGGGCCGTCTGGGCGCGAACCGGATAGTCCTCGACCTGGTCCATATAGTCCGCCATCCAGTCGACCATGGTATGGGCGTGCTTGCGAAATTCCTCGGTATCCATGGCGTTACCCTCAATGACAAGACCGGTTATCCTCAACGACAAGGCCGGCGCTTTTGATCGTCGACGTTACCCGCACCCCCCGATTGGCCGCCACTCCCGGCGCACATCCTCGTCGGTCTCACCGGGTTCATGGGTGGATCGAAGGGTCGCAAGCTGATCCGGCGATGCGATCCGCCGGATCGCCCAAACCGCCATCGCGCGCACCAAAGCAGAGGCGTCCGAAAGCAAAGCCTCCAATGCCGGCGGC
>JAQBUJ010000079.1 GCA_027623845.1 Pseudomonadota bacterium | reverse complement strand
CATCTGGCGCGCGGCCGGTTTCAATGGGGCATCGGGCTTGGCGGCATCCCCAGCGACATGATGCTGATGGGCCTCGATCCGAGCACCGCGCGGGGCCGGGCCGCCGAAGCGCTGGAGGTCATCCTGGCGCTGTGGGCCCATGAGGAGGGCCGCTTCACCCATAAGGGCGCATTTTTTAACATCGACGCGCCGGCGCTGAACCCGGTTACCGAGCGGGGGCTGCACATGAAGCCGCTGCAACTGCCGCACCCGCCGATCGCGGTGGCCGCCAGCACGCCGCAATCGAACTCGCTCAGAATCGCCGGCGCGCGCGGCTGGATGCCGATGTCGAGTTCCCTGCTCTCCAGTACCCAGTTGCCGGGGCATTGGGCTACCGTGGTCGAGGGTGCGACAAAAGCCGGCAAGGTTCCGGACCGAAGCCAATGGCGGATCGCCCGGGATATTTTCGTCGGTCCGACGCCCAGCATCGCCAGGGAACGGGCTCGCGCCGTGCTGGGGCGGAATTATGAAGTCCATCAACATCCCAGCCGCGTCGGGACCTGGCAGATGGCCGCCCCCAAGCTTGATCCGGCGATGCCCGATGAGGCGGTGGACGTCGACTATATGATGGAAAATGTTTGGATCGTCGGCGACCCCATGGAATGCGAGGACAAGATCCGCGCCCTGCATGAGGTTACCGGCGGGTTCGGCACCCTGCTCAGCGTCACGGCGGATTCCGATGACGCCGCCTGGGATCACCAGAGTTTGCAGCTCCTGGCCGAGAAGGTCGGCCCCCGGATCGAGAATTTGCATTAAGACGCGACCGCAGCGGTAAAACCTCAATGAACCCGATCGAGCTCTGCGAGCAAGCCCCGGTGGTTTATGTCCACGGCGCTTTTTCCTCGCCCTCGGCCTGGCGCGGTATCCTCAAGGTCGTGGATGGCCGCCGACGGACCATCGTGCCGACCATGCCGGGGCTGGTCGAACCGCCGACGCCGGCATTGTTGGCCGATCATTGCCTGGAGCGCGAAGTCGATCTTCTGGCCGGATATATAACAGCCGAGACCGAAGAACCGGTTCAACTGGTTGGTCATTCCTACGGCGCCTTACTGGCGTTGGCAGCGGCGTTGAGCGACCGCATCGCCATCCGTGGCTGCACCCTGTTCGAGCCGCTGATGCTCGATTTGTTGAAGCATACCGGCGACGCCGCGCCACTCGGCGAGCTGACCGATTTTCTGGACGGCTACCGCGCCGCCCATGAACAAGGCGATCCCTGGGCGGTGCGTCCAATGATCGATCTGTGGGGTGGGGCGGGGTTTTTCGATAGCCTGCCGGAGAAAATTCAAAGCACGATGGCCGGGATGACCGCATTCAATCTTCTGCAATGGTCATCCAATCTCGCCTATGCGCCGAGCCTGGATCGGTTCCGCGGCCTATCAATCCCGATCACCTTGGTGCATGGCGAGGTCACTTATCCGCTGTGCAAACGGGTCAATGAGCGACTGCACGGCTTGTTGGCGAATAGCCGGCTGGTCGAGATCGAGGGCGCGTCGCATTTCCTGATCCAATCCCATGCCGAGGCGTGCGCCGCGATCATCGAAGAAGATCTTGCGGTCGGGATCTAGATCGGTGGCGAAGAAACGGTGTGGCGGAGAAAAAGTGTGGTGGAGCAACCAAGCCGCGTCCGTCGCCGGTCAACGGATTAGCGCGGCCCACCGCGCCAGCGTTGCAACAGCCCGGCCAGCCCGCTGGGCATAAAATAGATCATGATGATCAGCAGCGCGCCATAGGCCGCCGCCGGAAACGCGATCTCGGTGGTGGCGAAGGCCGCGACATCGGGAAGAAACTCGATCATCAACCCGCCGAACAGCGCGGTCCAGATGCCGCTAAGCCCGCTGGTGACCGCGCCGACCAGCAGGATCATCGCGAAGAACACGCCATAGGTGTCCGGAGCGACGAAATCGGTCAGCAGGCCCATCATCCCACCGGCGACCCCGGCGTAAAGCGCGCTGACGCCAAAAATCAGAGTCTTGTAGAGCGGCAGATTGATCCCGGTGGCGGCGGCGGCCTGCGGGTGGTCGCGGATTGAGCGCAGGGCCCGGCCGGTCCGGCTATCGACCAGGTTTCGTGCGATTGGGAACAGGATCAGCACGGCGACCAGGGTGACCAGATGCCACCATTGATCACTGCTGATCGGCAAACCGAACGGCACCTCTGGGCGGTCCAGATAGATGCCGCTGACCCCGCCGGTCCATTGCTCCAGATAGCTGGAGCGCAAAAGCTGCGGTGTCGCGATCGCCAACGCCCAGGTAGCCAACAACAAATGGATAGAACCGAGCCGCAAAGCCGGCCAACCAAACAGAAAGCCGCAGACGAAGCAGACCAGCCCGGCCAGCGGCAGCGCCAGATAGACCGACATGCCGCCATCATTGCTGGCCAGCGCCGTGGCATAGGCGCCGAGAGCGAAAAAGGCTGAATGGCCGATGGAAAGCTGTCCGCTGAGGCCGATCAACAGGTTCATGCCGACAATGGCGATGGCGAAAACCCCGGCCTGGGTGATCCGGTAGAGCGTGTAGTCGGCCAGCACGAACGGCAGGGCGAGCCAGACCAACACGATCACCGTGATCACCAGTCGATTGGATTCGGCGGGGCTGGCGGGTCGGGTTTTGCGATTGTGCTCAGGGGGTGAAGTCATGGCCTCTTTCGCCGTCGGCGCCGCTCCGGAAGAACCGCGCCGCGACCAGCATTAATAATGACAGCGGGGGCCAAAGTCGCCATGCCGTCGGTGCCCCTCCTTGGACCAGGAACGCGGCCAAGGCAACCCGGTCACCGCCGTTTGCGGCCCCACTGTCCACGTGGCCGGCGCGGGGACAGTTGGGGGGCGATAGGTAAGGCCGCGAAAACCGGTATGATGTTCCGTCGCCCATCGGCGCGGTCGCCGCCGGACAGCGGTATCTTTTGCGGGGAATGACGGTGGTTCAACTTCTTGATGCGGATATTCAGACCCGCGAGGTCCTTGGTTGGACCGGCTTGCATCTGTTCCATTTCCCGATGTCTTCCTGCTCGCAGAAACTTCGGATCTATCTGCAGGTGAAGGGTATCCAATGGACGCCCCATCAAATCGACCTTTCGGCGCATGAAAGCTATGCCCCTTGGTTCATGGGGATCAACCCTCAGGGTATGGTGCCGGTCCTGGTCATCGACGGCGCGGTCCATATCGAAAGCAATGAGATCCTGGCGCTGCTGGAGGATCGATATCCGTCGCCGGTGCTTTGGCCAACCGATCGCGCTGATGATATTCGCGCGCAATTGGCAGTGGAAAATGCCCTGCATCATGACCTCCGCCTGCTCAGCTTTCGGTTCGTTCATGGCCGCACGACAACCACCAAGACCGCTGAAATGATGGCGGCCTATCGGGCCCATGGCAGGGCGAGCGACCCGAAGAAACGGGCGGAGCTTGATTTCTACGAAACCCTTGCCGCCGAGGGACTGAGCGATGCCCGCTGCCGGCAAGCGGCGGCTAAATTTCGCGCTGCTTTTGACGTTTTTGAGCAAAAACTCGCGATCGCCCCCTATCTGGCGGGCGAGGCGATCAGCGTTCTGGATATCGCCTGGTTCGTTTATGCCTATCGCCTGGTTCTCGGCGGTTATCCGTTGGGCTCTCTGCATCCTCGGGTTGACGCTTGGTATCGCGCCCTTGCCGCCGACCCGACATGGGAACGCGAGGTTGCGCCCGGTCAGGCGCTGAAACAGCGGATCGATGCGTCGCGCCGGTCCCAGCAAGAGACCGGCGCGACGCTCGGCGCCGTCGCCGGGTTCTGATGATCAAGCGACGCCGGGCAAGATCGCCGGCTTGGAAAAGCCGGGCTCCGGCTATTGGGTGATCGGCGGCCAAGTATTGCGAAACGGTTTCTGCAAGGCGCGTTCAACCAAATCCAGGCGATCCTGCCCGTAGAACATATCGCCCTCGACGAAATAGGTCGGAGAGCCGAGCACGCCGCGGGCGATGGCTTCATCGGTGTTGGCGGCGTATTGAGCGGCGATGGCCGGGCTATCGGCCAGGTCCAGCCATCCCTTGCCGTCCAGGCCGACATCCCCAGCGATTTGCATAAGGCTGCTCGGATCGGCGAGATCGGCACTCTCGGCCCAATGCGCCTCCAGCATCCGGTGGGCGAGGCGATCGACGTTCTGGCCCTGGGAAAGGGCGGCGATCAACATGCGGTTGGCCAGATCGGGGGAATGGTGATGGTTCGCCGGCCGTCCCGGCATCACCACATCGCGAAACTCCGCCCAACGCTCCATCTCGCGGTTGAAGAAATGGTTCCGGTGTTTGACCGAGCGATCCCGGAACGCGGTGCTGCCGTATCCTTGCATCACCCGGATAAGATCCACCGGTTTATGGGTGATATCGCGTCCGGCCGAGGCCATGATTTGCATGAATTTAGCCGAGCCGAGATAGGCGTAAGCGGAATGGGCCGCGTAAAAATACTCAACGTTGGACATGGTGTTTCCTTCTCTTATCATGGCGCCCTGGAATTCGAATTGCAGCCGATCATCCGCAGCGACCGCAATTTTTGCATGCGACCGCCCGGTATTTCGATGCTACCAATTCCAACCGAAGAAACAATGTAACGTCCCAGTGAGTGGAAGACGCCACCCAAAAGCCGGAGAACCCTATCATGCGAATTGGCGTATCCTTGCCCGTTAGGGAATTGCAGGACGATATCGGCGCGATCAAGGCTTTTGCCCAGGCCGCCGAGGCGCTGGGGCTGACCCATCTGCGGGTGCCGGACCAGGTTATCCGCCCCGGCAGCGGTCCCCTGCATGAGCCGATGACGATGATGGCGTTGATCGCCGGCGCCACGGAAAAAATCGAACTGGTGCCCTCGGTGATCATTCTGCCGCAACGCCAGACGGTGCTGCTGGCCAAACAGGCGGCGACCCTGGACCGACTTTCGGGCGGTCGGCTCCGGCTGGGCATCGGCGTCGGCAAGGAGCCGGCGGAATATCAGGCGCTTGGCGCCGATTTCAACACCAGGGGCGCCCGCTGCGAGGAACAGATGGCGCTGCTGAAACTGCTCTGGACCCAGGAGACGGTGAACTTCGAGGGCCGCTGGGACAGGGTTTGCGATATCGGTCTGAACCCGTTGCCGGTACAAAAACCGATTCCGATGTGGATCGGCGCCAGCGGCGTGCCGACCCAGCGCATCCGCCGGCGCATCGGTCAATTGGCCGATGGCTGGTTCGTGCTCTGCTCGCCGGAGGAATTCCCCGGCGTGCGCGACGACATCTACCGTGAGGCCGAGGCGGCCGGTCGTGACCCCAAGACTCTCGGCATCGAGGCCGGTGTCGCCGTCGTCGGTCCGCGCGAACACGAATGGCAGGCCCGCGTCGCCGGCTGGCGCGACATCGGTCTCACCCATCTGTGCCTGCGGACCTTGGGCGGTGACCTAAAGCCGGACCAGCATATCAACCGGATGCGCGATGCCGTCGCGGAACTGCCGGGGGTTTGATTGGTCCAGGATTGCCCAACTTAGGATTGCCCAACCTAGGTTGGGATTGACCGACTAAAGACAGGAGAAACCCGATGAGCACCCAAATCCCAATCATTGACCTCGCCCGCTTTGAGACCGGCGATGCCGCGACCACGGCGACGGCGGCGCGCGAGCTTGATCAGGTCTGCCGCGATATCGGTTTCCTGGTGGTCAGCAATCACGGCGTCCCGGTGTCGGTTCAACAGGCGCTGTACGGCGCCGGCAGCGGGTTTTTCGACCTTCCTATGGCGCAGAAAATGACCGTTCGCCGGCCGACCAACGACCAGAACCGGGGCTATATTCCCTATGGTGAGGAGACCCTGGCGCGGATGCATGGCGGGGAGACGCCGCCGGACTACAAGGAAGTCTTCGCCATCGGTCCGTTTGATCTGCCGGACGATGACTATCATTCACAGGCCCGCTCCTATCCGAATTTCGCGCCTAATCTGTGGCCGAGCGCACCGGGGGAGTTGCAACCGGCCATGCGCGCCTATTTCACCGAGGTCGATAATTTGTCGCGTCGCCTGGCCCGTTATTTCGCCCTGGCCCTGGATCTGCCGATGGAGTGGTTCGCCGACAAGCTCGATCGCCATGGCAGTCAACTCAGGCTGTTGCATTACCCGGCCCCCGATCGGGATCTGGAACCCGGACAGCTACGGTGCGGCGCTCATACCGATCTTGGGATGATGACGATCCTGCGCAATGAAGAGGCCGCGGGCGGGTTGCAGGTTCGACCGCGCGGCGGCGACTGGATTGATGCACCGGCGGTCGACGATACTTTCGTGGTCAATATCGGTGATTTGTTGATGCGCTGGACCAATGATCGCTGGGTTTCGACGCCGCACCGGGTCGCCGTGCCCGAGGTCGAGGCGCGTTCCCGTTCCCGGCGGTTGTCGATCGGCTATTTCACCCGGCCGAATTACGACGCGCCGATCAGCTGCATCGAGACCTGCGCCGATGCCGACAACCCGGTGAAATACGAAACCACGACAGTGAAGGCCTATAACGACGAACGCTTCGCCCGCGGCGCCGGGCCAAGGGAAGCGGCGTGATCGATTAAGGCAGCTTCTTCATCGTATCGCCGAGCGAAAGCTGACCGTCCTTGACCACGCGGGCGTAAATGCCGCGCAGTTTGTATTTGTCGCCGTCGCCCACATTGACGAAGACGCAGGCGTCCCGGCCATAGCGTTGGATGAACTTGGCGCAGCCCTTGTGCGGGGTGTCGGTGACCTCGATCACTGCGGTGCCGAGCGATAGCTGTGTGCCCGGCGGCAGGTTTGACGGGGTCAGATCCATGTCGACAAACAGATTGTCGCCCGCCGCCGCCCAATTGTCCCGGTCCTGGGCGATCAGCGAGATGCAGCGCGAACTCATGATGCAGATCTGCACATCCGGGTGCGGCTGGCCATCCTCGGTCGACTTCCAGCAACCCTTGGCCCAGTGATCGCCGTCAAGACCGCCGGCCAAGCTGATGCCGATGCTCTCAACCTCTTGGCGCTGTTCGGAGGCCGGGCGCACGACGATGCCGTCGACCCTGCCGTCATCCTTGGGAGAGGCAAGGATATCCGGCAGACCGGCAAGCAATTCGGCGCGGGGAAGATGTCTGGCCATGGCGGGCTCCTGAAAAAGTGGCGGCACCGACGCAGGGTAACCCGAGGTTGGCGTCAGAACCAATAACCCCTATGCCGGGACGATCCCGCCATCGACGTTGTAGGACTGACCGGTGATATTGCGCGCGCCCGGCGAGGCGAGGAACACCACCATGGCGGCGATATCCTCCGGGTCATTGGGCCGGCCGATCGGGATCATCGCGGCGCGGCGTTTGGTCATCTCCGCGACGGTGACGCCTTCCTGCTCGGCCCGGACCGTGAGATTGGCCTGGGAAAGCGCGGTGCTGGTAACCCCCGGACAAACCGCATTGACGTTGATGTCATGGCGCGCCAATTGCTGGGAGGCGGTCTTGGTCAAGCTGATCACCGCGCCCTTGCTGGCGGCATAGGCGGCGTTTGAGGTGCCGGCATAGCCGCGCCCGGCGATCGAGGCGATGTTGATGATCCGGCCGCCGCCGCCTTGGGCGATCATCTGCCGGGCGGCGGTCTGTAGGCAGAAGAACACGCCCTTGGCGTTGACCCGGTGAATCCGGTCCCAATCGGCCTCGGTAATGTCCATGATGCCGGCCCGGCGGGTGACGCCGGCATTGTTGAGAATGATGTCGAGCCGGCCGAACGCCTCGACCGTTTTGTCGATCATCCGCTGGATTGATCCGACATCGCCGACATCCGCCTCGACCGCCAGGGCTGAGCCGCCATTGTCGGTGATTGACTTGGCCATCGCCTGAGCTGAGGCGACGTCGATATCGGCGACCACCACCTTCGCCCCGGCCTCGGCGAGCGCCACGGCCGCCGCAGCGCCGATCCCAACTCCTGCGCCGGTGACCACGGCGACCTGATCCTGCAAAATCATCATGCTTCTCCGGCTTTGTGAGCGTTATTCCGCCGCCAAGGCGACCGGCGTCGGCATCGGCACATCACAGATTTCCGCCAGCGGTTTGCCGAAATGCGCCTCAATCATCGGCACCACCTTGGTCGAAAACTGCTCCATCGAGTTCATCACCGCGGCGCTGGGTACGTCGCCGACGGCGAAATAGATGTTCATGTGCCGCGGCCCGTATAGTTCGATCTCCGCACACAGCCGTTTCGCCACCTGCTCGGCATTGCCGACGACGATATTTTCGGCCACCTGCTCCAAGGTCGGTTCGTTGGCGAAAGGCTGCTCGGCGACCATGTAGTCATCGACCATGGTTTCCTTGCGATGGCGTAGCGACATGGCGATGCGTTTTTGGAACCGTGCGCCGTCGACATAGGCGTCGAGGACGGCCTTGTCGTCGCTGACGCAGACAAAACGCAGCACGCCGAGCGGGATCGACCCTGGGTCTTTGCCTTCCTCGACATAGCATTTCTCGACCTGATCGCGCATCTGGCGGATCCGCTCCGGGCTCTCGATGCCGCCGGAGATGAAGGGGATAAAGCCGTCGCGGGCACAGCGGCGATGACTGTTCGGGTCGGCGCCGGCGATCCAGATCGGTGGGCGCGGCGTCTGTACCGAGTGCACGTTGATCGCGGTTTGCCGCTGTTGGTAAAACGCGCCGTCATAGCTGAAATGCGGTTGCCGCAAGCCCTGGTCGATCATGTCGAGCATTTCGTTGAACATCACCTTGTTCTGGCTGATGTCGGCGCCCAAGCGCTCAAACTCATAATGTTGATAACCGCTGCCGACTCCGACATCGAGGCGTCCGCCGGAGAGCGCATCGATCAGCGCGATCTCGGCGATTACCCGCGCCGGCGCATGCAGCGGCAGGATCAGCACCGCGCAGCCGACCCGGATCCGCTTGGTCGTCGCCGCCACCTGGTTGCAGAAGATCAACGGCGACGGGCACAGACTGTAATTGGAGAAATGATGCTCGGCGAACCAGGCCCGGCTGAAACCCAGTTCCTCGGCAAGCTGGGTATGCTCCAGCGCCTCGGCGATCACCGCGTGTGGCGGTTTTGCGCGGTCCCGATGCTGCAACAGATTGAATATGCCGAAATCCATAATATTCTCCTCTCCCGGGCCACTTTGGGGCCACTCCCGGCCACTCTCGACCCTCTCCTGGACAGGCGTTCGAGGGTTTGGTGAGCCTAGCGCGCGCGACCCCGCCATCCAATCGATTGCGCTTTGCCGCCGGGAGCCATCAAGTCGGCGATGGGGCCGGGTGACCGTGCCCGGCTAAATCCGGCATGGGATATCGCGGCGTGACCGGCCTCGGCTATTCACCTCGAAAGCCGCTCGGGCTACCGTGCGGGCTCAGTCATCTAATCCTCACACCCAACAAGGAGCCGCCGGAATGAAGGCTGCGACAGTCACCGATAATGGCGTCAAAATTCTCGATGCGCCGACCCCAAAGCCAAAACCCAACGAGGTGCTGGTGCGGGTCCGCGCCTGCGGTCTCAACCGGGCCGATTTG
>JAQBUJ010000078.1 GCA_027623845.1 Pseudomonadota bacterium | reverse complement strand
ACCGGGGGCCGCGCCGCGCCGGGCGCCCAGGATCATCAGATCCCGAGCCATCCGCATCCGTTCAGCGGCGGTACGTTCATCCAGCACGTCAAATTGCGGCGGCAGTCCGGCCTCCAGAGGAAACCGGCGCAGAATCGATTGGCAGAACCCATGGATCGTCTGCACCTCAAGACCGCCGGGCGCATCAAGCACCGTGGCGAAAAGCCGTCTCGCCCGCTCGACCTCAATGGCCTCGGGAGCCCGTCCCGACAAGTCCCTCAATTGATCGTCCAAGGTCGCATCGTCGACCACCGACCAGGCCGACAACCGTCCGGCGATCCGCGTGGCCATTTCCGCCGCCGCCGCCTTGGTGAAGGTCAGGCAGAGGATGCGTTCCGGCCGGGCGCCCGAAAGCAGCAACCTGAGAACCCGGTCAGTCAAAACCTTGGTCTTGCCGGAGCCCGCCGAGGCGGCGACCCACACCGACCGATTGGGCTCGGACGCGTTTTGCTGAAGCGCCTGCGCCGCCCGCGCAACCGAGCCTACTTGCCCTCCTACGTCCGGTTCGGCGCCGTTGCCAATATCGCTCAAGACGACCACTCCTTGATCCGCGCGAGATGGGCATAGTCGTCAAACCGGAGCGCCAGATCCGGGTCGGGGATCGCACGATAGGGCGTCTCCGGTTGATCGAATGCCTCAATCAACCGGAGCAACCCGGCCTCTGCGGCATCGACCAGATCTTCGACACCGTCGCCATGTGATCGCATCTCGCCGGCCGGCTCGCCGCCGGTCAGTCGCCAGTAATCCAGGGACGCACAAAGCCCGGCCGGCAATCCCTCGAACCCGCCATGGCGCAGGATCAACGCTTCCAGTGGCAGTTGCGGCGCCAACCCCGCCTCGACCTCGGCCCGGCGCGGCACCATGCCGGTCTTGTAGTCGATGATCGTCCAGTCTCCACCGGCCCCGTGGTCCAGCCGGTCGGCAATCGCCCGCAATTCGACCGCGCCGCCGGGGGAGAGGAGTTCGATTTTACCTTTGATCTCACTATGCGAGGTCTTGATCAGGGAGGCCCGCATCGTTTCGGTGGTGATGAACCATTCGGCGATCCGCTCAAACCTGGGCCACCAAAAAGCCCAAACAGCCGGGCGCGCCATCACCGAGGCGAAGGCGGCGCGCCCGTGCTCCAGCAGCGCCGCCAGCGCCTCGCCAGGATCCATCGGGGGACCAGCTTTGATATAGGCGTCCAGCGCATCGTGAATCAGGTTGCCGCGATCGGCGGCTCCGGGCTCTCCATCCAAGGGATCCAACGGTCTGAGTCCAAGGATGCGCCGCGCGTAAATCGCGTAGGGATTGCGTTGCCAGGTGCCTATCTGGGTCACCGAGAACGACCGAGGCCGCGCCGCCACCGCCGGGCGCGGCTCCGGCGGTCCCCGTCTCGTCGAGCCTTCCGCCGCGTCCAGCCGGGCTTGCCAACCGCGCCAATCGGCCTCCGGGTCGTTGTCCTTCAGCGCATCGGCGATGCCCAGCGCATCCAGCACCGATTGGATCCGCAGCAACCAACGCGATGGCACCGTCGGCGTCCCGCCAACCCGCTCCGCCCGCGTGATAATCACCTCAGTGGCGCCGCAGGCCTGGACGAAATCATGCGCCGATTGGCCGATCCGAATTTCCGGAAGCGGCAGGCCAAGGGCGCTTCGCATCGGTCGACTGAGCCAGGGGTCGGCAGCTGTTTCCGGCGGCCAGGTGCCTTCGTTCAGACCGCCCAGCACAACCCGGTCATAGGATTGCAGGCGTCCTTCCAAGGGGCCGAGAATGGCAAGGCGTGGATGGGTCCCGAATTTTGGTCTGAACATCGCGCCGGCAAGCAACGCCTCAAGCAACGGCAGATAGTCCCGGCCGTCCATTTCCGGCCAGTCCCGCGCAACGGAAAACAAATCGGCCAGAAACGCCGCGGCCTGTTCGCCGGCATCCCCGGACCAGATCGTCGTCGCCCCCAGGTCCGCGTGATCCGCCGCCAGGGTCTCGGCCAGGCCGTTATGGGCCATTAACAGGTCTTGCAGCGCGATGCTTCGGTTGCCGAGCGCCGCCTCGAAGCTTTTTAATGTCGGCGCCAAGCGTGTAAGCCAGGCTACCAAGCCACCGCGTTCCTCCGCAGTGACCGGCGATCGCCGATGCTCCCCATCGGGCTCCTCGGCAAGGTCGAGGGCCGCCAACAAACCATCAATACCCGGTCCCGGACGCGGCCCACGCAGTACCGCCCGCTCCAACAGCCGGACATTACGGCGAAACATCCCCGGCGCCAAACCTCCCCGGGCGAGCGGGTGCTTCAATGCCGCAAGCATCGGCACCGGGGCCAATTCGGCGGCGACCATCGCCCCGGTCAACCGCCAAAAGGCGAATACCGGGGTATCGGCAAGCGGTTGACCGGCCGAATCGTCAACTTCGATAGCCCAACGCCTCAGCTCCGACTTCACCCGCCGGGCTAGCGCCCGGTCCGGGGTGATCAACGCACAAGTCCGACCCACCGTCTCCAAAGTCTCACGCATCGCCAAGGCGATGACCCCGGCCTCCTCCTGAACGTTGGCGCATTCAACCAGCGCCAAGCCGCTCAAATCGTCCCGTGGAATGTCCTCGGCGGATAAATCGCGCCAGCGGTCCGTGGTCACCGCCGGACGCATCGCCTCGCGCAACAACCGAGCCCGACCGGCGCGTAGTCGCGGGCCGGTGTCCGGCACCCATAGCGCGACCGCCTCACGCGGCGCTTTCAGCCGCTCCAGCAAACGCGCCAGGGCATGCTGCGGGTGCGCGCTGTCAACATGCGCGGCGTCCCAGCTCGCCGCATCCAATTGCTGATCCAAGCCCGGCAGGACGACGGCCCCTTCGGCCAGCCCCGCGACCACCTGCATCAACCGGGCCGTGGCCGGCACACTACCGGTCGAGCCGGCGATGGTTACCGGACGTTGCGGCGGCTCTCGGGTCCAGCGATCGGCAAGATCGGTGAGCATGCGATCACGCCTGACGGCTGGATCGACAGCCCCTTCCTCAACCAGCAAGCGTGGCCAAAATTCGGTCACGATCGACAGAAAATCGAGAGTTTGCTGCCAATGCCGGGCATGTTCATCGGGAACCAGTGTGGCAAGACGCTCAAAGGCGATGCCCTCGGTCTGCATTTGATCAAGCAGTCGGGCAAGCTCGAGCGCCAACCGCGCCGCCTGGTCCGGCGACGCAGCATTCAGCGTCGCTGATGTAATTTCCGAGTCGGTCCCCGTCTCGGCCCCCGTCTCGGCCAAATATCGCATCACCAGACGGGTCAGCAAAAGCTGCCGACGCAATTCGGAAATCGCCGGCGGGCATTCGGTCTCGGTTTCCGCATCCAATGCGATGGAGAAATCACCGAATGGCTCGTCCTCATCCACATCCCCGACGGCACGGATCTCGGGCAGCAGCATGGCGCGGCCCTGTCCCAATCTGAGGAACGCATCCGCCAACACCCTGACGGCTCGGCGATGGGGGACCAGGACGATGCCTCGGTTCAGCTGTAGCGGGTCTTGCCCGGCCCGTCGCCACAGCCCATCGGCCAGAGCATCAGCAAACGAAAGGTCGCCAGGGATTGAATAGATCCGCGGCGCCAGCATCGCTTCGCTCAAAAGAACGGGACGGCCGAAACATGCCCGTTGGCGAAACGAGCGCGGGCATCCTCCAAGTCATCCGGTGTGCTGATGTGATACCAAAGCCCATCGTGCAGAACACCGTACAAGCGTTCAGCCTCGATCGCCCGGTCATAGAGCCAATTCAACGAAAACGCCCCCTTCGGAGCCCCCGAGAGCAACGCCGGGTTGATAATCGACAACCCCATATAGGCATAGGCGGCAATCAACGCCTCCTGGCGGCGCTGCAACCGTCCTTCCTGATCCATAGTGAAGTCGCCCAAGCCTTGGAAATTAGGAATTCGGGCAAGCGACACCAACATCAGCAACACATCCATCCGCTCCGGGTCCCAGCTCTCGGCCAGTCGCAGCAGCGGGCTTTTCATGCCATCAACCCAAACGCTGTCACCATTGATGACGTAGAACGGGTCCGGTCCCAGTAAAGCAAGGGCGTTGACCACGCCGCCGCCGGTTTCCAGGGCCTCTTCCTCGGCGGAAACGACGATACGATCGTCCTTCAGCATGGCGACATGATCGGTGATCTTCTCGCCCAAATGCGCCGAGTTGACGACGACCCTAGTAATCCCGACATCCAGCAAATTCTCGATCGCCCTATCCAGCAGGGTCTTGCCGGATATCACCAAAAGCGGTTTCGGTATCCGGTCGGTCAAGGGCATCATGCGCTTGCCGCGCCCGGCGCCCAGGACCATCGCATGGCTTGGCATTGATGACGTGCGAGAAGGCAGATGGGTCAGGAACATGACAGGCCCGCTTCCCCGCCCGGTCGCGGCGTGATGCGACATTCATCGGGTACGAAGCGCTCAATCCAATCGCGCACCGGCTGCAATTCCGCAATCGCCAGATTGGCCACGGTGTGGCGCCAGAGCCGGGGGATGTGAACCAAATACTGATGGTTTCCATACAGCACCGATTGGCGGGCGAAAATCCCGAAGACCTTCAAGGCCCGCTGCGCGCCAAATGCGTGATAGGAGCGCATGAAGGATGGGCGATCGATAGCGGCGCCCATGGCGTTGAAATATCGCTCCAACATCGCGGCGACCAGAACGTCGTCGATATCACGTCGGGAATCCTGCAGCAGCGAGACGACATCGTAACTCGACGGGCCGATAACCGCGTCTTGAAAATCCAGCAGCCCACAGGCGCCAAGCCCCTGGCGATCGGCGATCACCATCAGATTATCGACATGGTAATCGCGCAGCACCAAGGTCCGGGGCGCCTCACGCATGGTTGTCAGGCAAGCGCCCCACGCCGCGAGATACGCCTCGCGCATCGTCGTCGATATTTTAAGCCCGAGGCCCTGTGCAAGATACCAATCCACGAACAACGCCGCCTCATCCAACAGCTTGGAATCCTCGTAAACCGGGACCATGATCGGCAGAGCGTCGGTCGAGCGACGATGTAAATCGATCAGCACATCCAACGCCAAGGCATAGAGCGCCCGTTCATCACCGCCGCCGGCCAATGCCCGCGTATAAGTGGCATCGCCAAAATCGTCGAGCAGCAGAAACCCATGCTCAACGTCACGGCCAAGGACCTTTGGCGCACTGTAGCCAAAATCATTCAACAACCCGGATAGCGTAGCAAAAGGGACGACGTCCTCAAGATCCGGCGGCGCGTCCATAACCACGTATCGAGCGTCGCCCAGCCCAGCCCGGAAATATCTGCGGAACGAACAATCATCGGCTAATGGCGTCAGCGCGGCATCCGCCAAGCCATTGCGATCGAGAAACCCGCGCAGCAGAATGGATCGGTCGGGCTTGCTCTCAGCCTGTATCGTCACGATGCCCCCGTGGCCTGTAAATCACCCAATCGGTCCCGCCAAAGGGCATCGCCCCGCAATGCGATCGACCGCTCGGATATTTTATCGCAAAACCCGAGATGTAATTCGAGCCTTTTAGCCGGCAGAATTTCCAGAGCCCGTTCCGGCCATTCAATCAGCACCACCGCCTCAGCGAACGCCTCCTCAAGGCCAAGCTCCTCGGCCTCATCCGGGCTGGATAACCGATACAGATCGGCGTGCCAGATCGTAAGGGAGTCCGCCGAGTCGCCGGTTTCGTAGATCTGCACGAGCGTGAAAGTCGGGCTCGGGACCTCCTGATCAGCGGCGGTGAAAGCCCGGATAAAGGCGCGCGCGAAGCTGGTTTTGCCGGCGCCGAGATCACCGAATAAACACAGCACATCACCCGGTCGCGCCAACGCCGCCAAGCGCACAGCGAGACTTTCGGTATCCGACTCGCTGGCAAGTTGGACCGTCATGATCTCGCCGAAGCGATCGGCGGGCAAGCTGTTCGCATCCCCGATCATGGCGTCGCTTCGCTCACGATGGATTGGCCGCAGTCTCGGCAAGTTCCAACCCAATGGGCGCCTGATCAGGTATACGGCACGAAATCGTCGTCCCAACATCCACACGTGAGGTCATTGCCACCTCGCCGCCATGCAATTGGATCAGTCGCTCCACCAGGGCAAGACCCAGACCGGCCCCCGTCGATCGGCCGCCCCTCCCGCCTTGTTGGAAAGTCTCGAATATACGTCTTTGCAAATCGGCGGGAATGCCCTCCCCGGTATCCATCACCTCAAGGACGGTCGCGCCGTCCTCACGTCGAGCGACCAACTCGATCTCAGCGCCGGCGTTGCTGAATTTCAAAGCATTTGAGATCAAATTGAACAGCGCCTGTTTCAACCGGACCGGATCCGCCCGCATGACGGCGGCTTCGGGGGCCACTTCGACGGTAATCACGATATCCTTGGCCCTGGATCGCTCCTGCGCCAGCAATTGCAAATCACCCATCATGCCAATACGTCCACGTCCATCCAGTCGAGTTCCATGTAACCCGCCTCGATCGACGCCAGATCCAAAATATCGCTGATCAATGTCGCCAGCAGGTTGGAGGAAGCGAGGATCGAGCCCGCATAGTCCAATTGCTTCGTGTTCATCTCCCCGACCACCTGCATTCTCAGCAGCTCGGAAAAGCCGATGATGACATTCAGCGGCGTGCGCAACTCATAGGAGACATTGGCGATGAACTCGCTCTTCAGCCGATCAGCCTGCTCCAAGGCTTCGGCGCGTTCCTGCAAGGCGCGTTGAATGTGTATGGAATCGGTGACATCCCGATATTCGACCAGAGTGGCGCCATCGGACAGCGGCACCATCGCATAATCCAGGACCGCGCCGTCGCGCCGCTCAACGCGCCCACTATCGCCGACCCGATCGGATAATTTGCTGGCAAAACCCTCCTTGAACGCCAGCCGATCCTCCTGGTCGGAAAAATGCGGTTCCATCAAACCCAAAACGTCATTCATATGCGGTTGGCTATCCGCCAGGTTAACCGGCAACTCCCATAACGCGCTGAACCGTGGATTAAGAAGCTCAAGCCGACCATCGCTGCCAAACACGGCCAGAGCATCATTCAAATTGTCGATGGTCTCTCGCTGTACCGCGCTCAGGACATTGTATGAACGCTCCAACACCAATCGATCGGTCACATCCTCGAAGGTCAACAGCAACCCGCCATTCGGATGCGCCGCCACCACCATTCGCAAGGTGCTCTCGTCCGGCAGGAATAAAAGTTCCTGACGCGGCGAAATCAAGGTGGTGAACATCCCGTTCCATTGATCACGGAAAGCGGCGAAATCCGACTGTTCGGGTAGCCGGCGGCGCTCGCGGAGCAGATTGAGGAACTCGCTGACGGTTGGCTCATCCTGCAGCTGGGCCGGCTCGATCATCCACAGGCTGGCAAATGCCGTGTTGAAGTAACGAAGGCGTTTGTCCGGACCAAAAACCGCAATGGCGGTGGATAATTCCTCCAGCACCTCTTCGTGCGAGGCGACCAATCGAGCCAGGTTTGATTGCGTCTCCTCAAGCACGGTAACGTCGAAGGCCCAACCAACAGTTCCCGACCCGTCGGGCATCGGCCATTCCGCGAACTCGAAAAGCTTGCGGTCGCCGGCGACGACGACGTAGACGCTCTGCATTTGACCGCGCCCGGTCCTTACCGCCCGCTTGGCAACTTCCAACGATGGGTCGTCATTCGCCACCAGGGCCTCGGCGGCTGGATTACGATAAACCAGCTTTTGGTTTTCATCACGGCGCCAGACCGGCATCGGCAACAGGCCGTTCACGGCCTCAAGGATGCGGCGCTCGCCAGCTTCGCCAGCCAGGGCGCGTCGGGCATCAACCTGATCGCTGGTATCTCGGAACCAAACGACGTCAATCTCCGCCCCGCCGGGCTCGGTAGAGTCGAGCTGGGTGGAGACGCGTTCGCCGGACGCGGTGATGGTGCGATTGCCGTCGCGCGTACAAAGGTCCTCGGTAAAACCGGCGCCCGTCGCGCGCAAGTCATCCAGCCGCTTTTGCATTAACCCGCCGGTTTCTTCATCGAAGGCGGCTTGAATGTCGTCGAGCGTGCCCTCGGCGGTTTGCGCCAAGGCCAGCAACCGGCGCAACGGCGGGGTGATCCGAGGCGACGATTTCTGCAGCCCGGCGCCAGAGCCCGGTTCAAAAAACAGCGCCGCTGCCTGATCGGAAGAAAGCACGGCATCGCGAAACTCAACCATCCGCTTGGCATTGCGGTTTTCGCCTGCCATGTCCCGAAGCCGCCGGCTTTGGTGAAGCAGCAACACCAGCAAGCCACCGCATAAAACGACTAACCCGTAAACGAAATAGCCGTCAGTTTGCGCCGAAGCATCCGGCGCCGATTGCGCCTCGACCGGCAACGCCGCAAAGGCGCCGGTCAACACGCCAACCAGAATCGTCGCCCGAAAAACCCGTGAACTTCTCACCATGACGAAAGCCTACGCTGGCGCGACCAGCACCTCAACCATCGGACAATCCGACCTATAAGCACCCGTCGAGCGAGGCGTAAGTCTTGACCGAGCAATCCAGATCAATCCTCTCGGTCCCGACCGTAGTATTTCGCCATATAGGCGTCGCTGAATTTGCCGGATGCCCGATCCTCGACCACCGCCGCCGGGTCCCGGTCCTTGGGATCGCCATAGCCGCCGGCGCCGGGCGTATTGACCACCAACGCCTGATGCGGGTGCAGTACCATATCCGGTGGCTTATGCGCGAGTTGCCTTGTGCCGCCGTCTTCGCCCTCGTCTTCAAGCCAAAAACTACCGCTCGCGCCGGGTTTCCCGCCAAAAATACCCCAGGGCTGGTTGCGAAACCGCTCTCCGACCCCGTTGAAAATACAGCTATGGCCAAGGGGCCGGACCACCCGTTGCAAGCCCATCCCGCCGCGATACTTGCCCGCGCCCCCGGAATCTTGGATCAGACCATAGCGTTCCACGAGCAACGGATATTCCATCTCAATCGCCTCGACCGGTAGGTTCGAGGTGTTGGTGATATGGACCTGCACGCCGTCTTTGCCATCTCGGTCGTTGCGCCCGCCGAACCCGCCGCCCAGTGTCTCAAGATAGACGTAGGCCTCGCCGGTTTCCGGATCGCTGCCAGCGAACACCGCCATTGAATTGGCGCCATTGGCCGCGCCGACCGCCGCCTCGGGCAACGGCTCGGCCATGGCGCCGATCACCACATCGATGATCCGCTGCGAGGTATGGGCCCGCGAGGCGACCGAGGCCGGCGCGACACAGCTCAGCATCGTGCCCATCGGCGCCGTCACCTCAACCGCGTCCAACACCCCATGATTGTTAGGGATTTCCGGGTCAAGCATCGCTTTAAGAACATAGCAAACCGCGGCCTTGGTTCCATGTAGCGGGATATTGATGTTTCCCGGCGTCTGCGGCGAGGTGCCGGTGAAGTCGAAAATCGCCCGTTCGCCCTTGATCGTCGCGGTCAGCTTGATCGGCACGTTGATCGCCTCGCGCCCGTCATCGTCCATCACGTCCTCGAACCTGTAGACCCCATCGGGAATGCCGGCGCTCGCGTCCCTCATCCGCC
>JAQBUJ010000077.1 GCA_027623845.1 Pseudomonadota bacterium | reverse complement strand
CTATGTTACCTTCCAGATGGCCGAGGTCGCAATCCCGAGAGACCTGTTCGCTGATATTCTGCGCCGTATCGACTGGCTCAGGCCAAAGCCAGCTCCCGCATGATGGTCGGAACGTCATTCAACAATGAAGTCGACGGCATCAGTGCGCCCGGAATGGGCCAAATTCGCCTGTTTGCTCACGGAATGGCTGCTCCTCGGTCCTTTATAGATCGAATCAACCTTCCGGCGACCGTCAGACCCAAGCGGATTGCATGTGGAACTAGTCTGAGGCATGATTTTCGGGTTGAGAGGATCCCACATGGTGAATCTCGGATTAAGGGAGACAAAGGCGTGAGGTTAATTTCAAGGGGTCCGAATTCGTGGTTCGCGCTATCGTTGATCATGATTACCTGCTTGATCTCAACTGGCAGTACCGTCCGGGCGCAGGATGTGCCGCTCGCCCCTCCCGGGGGCTTCGAGCAAGGCGCCAATCTCAATTACGGCGGATTCGCGTTCTATAACCGGCTCCAAGTAGGATTGCAGGGCACCAACAACATCCGCCAAGACCCCACTGAAATCGAGGATCTGAAGACGTTGTTCGCGGCCGCGGCCGTGGCTCGCTCGACCTGGAAAGAACACGCTCTCGCGTTCACCGCGACCCATGTTCGCCAAGACGCCGTCGAGACCGATGATCAATCCTCCGACGCCTCGTCGGGCACGATCAGCGGGCGCTATGACTTCTCGAAAAACCTCAACTTGAGTGGTGGACTGCTCCATACCGAGGACATCGTCGGTAAAAACGACCCCAACCAATTCAGCGGCAATCTCGCCGGGACAACCATCACCGAGACGCTGGAAGCCGCGCTGGATTGGCAAGGAAAGGATTATTTCATTCATACTGAGGGTCGCTATGACGAAATCGACAATACGACGGATTTAGCCCTCACCGTCGTCTCACGCATCCAGCTGCAGAATCGGGCCGAGACGAGCGCGGCGGTACAGGTTGGCCGTAAGTTCGCCTGGGGCAAGATTTACGTCATCGGCGGCGGCCAACGCTTCGCGTACTCCGGATCCGACGTTATTTTGCCGGAAGATCGGGATTCCCAGGGCGCGCACGGGGGCGTTGGCCTTGAGTTCCAGAACGGTGACTGGCAGGGCATCTTCCGGCTATTCGGGTTCGCCCAATATTTCGACGCGCCGACGATTGGCCATACCATTGACCTCGTTGGAACCGGGCAACTCATCTGGAAAGCCAGCGACACGCTTTCGCTGGCCGGCAAGGTCGAGCGCAACTTCGAGGAGGTCAATGTTGAAACCTCCGCCGGCTTATTCACCAATATCGCATCGGTCGGTCTGCAATATCAGTTTCGCGACGATGCCTATGTGAAACTGGGTCCGACTTACAGATTCTATCAGATAGAGGGGACCACGGTTGAAGCGGAAAGCTACACGCTTGATGTCGCGGTTGCCTGGCAAGTCTATGATCGGGTCGAACTGCTATTGAACGCCAGCATAGCCAATCAATTGGTCAACGATAGCAGCATTTCGACACTGCAATACGACGAAGCGAACATCACCCTGTCGACGGTAATCACGTTTTAGTAAAAGGCTGAGCTCATGAAACGGATCACATTTTCAGTATTGAGCACGTGCTTTTTATTGATGGCCGGGGCGGCGGACGCAGCTGAACGCTATGTCTTCATGGGCGATAGCCTAGTCGATAACCAGAACAGCTTCGCGTTCACGAAACGTCTTAACGATGCCGGCGTCGCGGTTTCGGTGAGCCCGCTCACCCCGCCCTACTTCGAGGGTCGGTTCTCGAACGGTGTGAACTGGACGGATCGACTAGCGCCCACGCAGCTGACTTATGCCGACTACTATTTCAGCAGCACCGAATGCACCACCGAGAGCCCGACAATTTCCGGCTCCGGCACCTGCAGCACATCCTTTGATCCAGGCTCGCAACCCGGCGTTAGCCTGAGCTTTTCCTTTGGCGGGTCAAAAAGCGGAAACGATTCGCTGTTCAGCCCGGGCGCCCCGGGATTTCTCAACGTGCTTACCGATTTAGAATCCTATGCAAGCACCGGGCGCGTGGCCAGCCTGTCCGGTTCGGTTTTTGCGGTTTGGACCGGCGGCAACGACTATTCCGCCTTTGCGGTCAGCAGTGGCGGCCTCACCACCGCTCAATCGGTCGCCGGAGTGCTTGACAACATTCAAGGGGGACTAGTTCGAATCGACACGCTTGGCGCCAAGCGGGCCGCCGTGTTCAATATTTTCGACCTTACCAAAATTCCGTCATTCATTGCGGGCCTTGGCACGGCGGGCGCACAGATCGCAGAAGACGCGGCCAATCTGCATAACGCGGAACTTCCGGCTCGGCTGGCAAGCGTGCGCTCTTCAACCGGAATGGACGTCGTGCTTATCGACGTCGCAGGCCTCTATGACGACATTTTCGCCAACGCCACGCGGTATGGGTTCACCAATCTGACCCAAGGCTGCATCACCGACGATGGAACGGGAACCACGACCGGCGCCTGCCCGACGCAGGCGACCGAAACAGCCACGCTCTATTGGGACGGGACTCATCCGACCACCGCCGCCCACTCATTCATCAACGAGTTGTTCGAAGCCACGATCCAAGCCGTTGACGTTGATGGGGGCCGGCTCGCGACCGTTCCGGACGCCGCACTTGGTCAGACCGAGGCGGTGATAAGGGGTGTTCGAGGGCAACTCGATAACTGGCGGACAGACACAGCCGCCTTTCCGGCAATCAACGACGGCGCGGATCCAAGGATTTCTCGAGTCGGTGACAACTCGCTTTTCGTCATAGCCGCTAACAATTTAGGCACTCGGGCTTCTCGCGGTGTCTTCTCAGGCTATGAATACGACTCGCGCGGCACGGTAGTCGGGATTGACCATCGGTTCGGGGGAAGCGCCGCTCCCGCCGTCCTGGGCGCCCATTTTGGCCTGATCGATCAAGACGTGGACATTGGCGGCGGCGGGTCGTTTGACAATCGATCCTACTCCCTAGGCATTTTCGGCGGCATGCGCTCCGGCGCGCTATCGCTTACCGGCCAAGTCGCGGGGCACATGCTGAAGATCGATGACATAAGGCGGGAAACCAGCTTCAGCGTCCTGCCAACCGCCCGCGCCAAAACCGACGGTTGGGCCTATTCGGGTGAAATAGAGGGTCGGTACGATATAGCCAGCAAGCTAGGCGACCGAACCATATGGCTTGTGCCCCTGGCCCGCGTTTCGCTGGCCTCGACGGAAATCGACGGTTACACCGAAAACGACGCCGAATACCTCAACCTGACGGTCCGAGACAGCTCGCTTTCCCATGTTCGGGCCGGACTGGGTTTGAATGCCTGGACGGTGATACCTATTAGTGGCGGCACCATGACCCCCTATGCGACCGTGACCTGGGAGCATGACATCGCCGAACTCGACTGGGATATCAACGCCGCTTTACCATCCGGCCAAACGGTCACTGCGGATGCTGATGGCGGTGGCCAGGACGCGTTGTCACTGGATCTCGGGTTTCGATTTGGCCTGGGTGAAGGCACTGAAATTGAAGCCTCCGTGGCGGCAAGGATCGGCACATCCTCCAATCAAGGCTTCGTGGTTCCGCAGATCCGGTTCACCAAGACATTCTAATGTCTTGCTCATCGACGGATGAGCGTGATATTCTATTGCGAAATAGGCTTGGCATTGCGTCGCGGTGGAAACTGACAAATACGCAATAATATGCTGATGTTTTAATCTTTTCTAACCGAAGGTTGGTGCCATGGACGAGACCGTAGAAGCACGCCGCGACAAGGCGTCGAGCATCATCAAGACGTACATGGGGTGGTCAGCCGGCGCGGCCTTCCTGCCCCTTCCGTATGTAGATCTGGCGGCTGTTACGGCGGTCCAGGTTAAAATGGTCGCCGATCTGGCGGCGGTTTATGAAGTTCCATTCGCACGAAATGCCGTGAAATCGATCGTCGCCGGGCTGATCGGGAGCGCTCTGCCTTCCGCTCTGGCACGTGGCGCGTCGAGTCTCATCAAGGCTATTCCGGGTGTTGGAACGTTCCTGGGCGCCGTTACCGCCCCCGCCTTCTCCAGTGCTTCGACCTATGCGATCGGTCGAATTTTCGTGCAGCACTTTGAGGCTGGCGGCAACATTTTGAACTTCGATCCAGACGCAATGCGGGAACATTTCAAGTCCGAGTTCGACTCCGCCTCGGCTGACGACAACGCCAAAACGAAGGCCGCGGCTTAAGTCATCCACTAACACGCGCCGTGGCCAGGAGAGATCTCCAGGCCGCGGCGTCGTGGTTTTGGCGCTGCCAGGTGGAGACAGAAAAATGACCCCCGTCATGATCGGCATCTACGCCACCTTTTGCGCGTTGCTCGCAATAGTCGGGCGGCGCACTCGCGTTGGCGCTATGGGGATTTTCCTGCTGTCCGTGATCTTTACCCCATTGTTGGTTGGGATAATCTTTGCCATTGTCCGTCCCCTTCCCATTTTGAAAGCGCCGACGTCCTCCGACGGAGGGTGACCGCGCCGAAAGGGACGTAGAAGATGGCGGAAAGTTTCTCCGCGAAATTTCTTTTCACTGAAAGCAGCCTCGGGCGCTTTCTGATTTCTGAAGTGACGCTGTCGCCCCGGAGAGCCTTGACCGTCGCGGCGATCGCCGGCCTCAGCAACGCGCTTATCCTCGCTCTGATCAACACGGCCGCGGAGCACGCCGAACAATCAGAAACCCGCCCCCTGTACGCCATAGCGTTTGGCGCCGCGATCCTGATTTATATGTTCGCCCAACGTTGGATCCTGATCCAGGCGGCCGACCAGATCGAAGGCGTCATACATCGAGTGCGCATGCGCATCGTGCGACGGCTACGCGATTGCGAACTCCTGGACATCGAGCGACTTGGGCGTTCCGTCATCTACAGCGGCGTTGCTCGCCACACCCAAACACTGTCGCAATCAGCTTCGACCATTACGATCGCCGTGCAAATGGCGGTGTTAATCGTCTTTACCACCGCCTATATCGCCTATCTGTCGCTGACGTCATTCTTCGTGCTGATCGCGTTCATGGCGGTGGCTCTGTCCATATATTTCCGCAAGTCGTTTTCGGTGCGCGCCGACCTGCGCTCGACCCTGGAAATGGACAACGGGGTCTATTCCGCGATCGACGACCTTCTGAACGGCTTCAAGGAGGCGAAGCTTAGTAGACGCAAAACCCGAGCGATACTGCGCCGCGCTGCGGACATCAGCGCGCGGGCGTCGGAGGCGAGAGGTGAGACTCAAACATTGCTCGCCAAGAACTTCGTATTCTCCCAAACCTCTTTCTATCTGCTGCTCGGCACCATGGTTTTCATCGTGCCGATTATCTCGTCGGGATATTCCAGCGAAGTCCAGAAATCGACCACAGCCGTGCTTTTTATCATCGGCCCGATAGCCGGGCTTATCGGGTCCATTCCAATCTTTGAGAATGCCTCAGCGGCCGTTGAGGCAATCATGGATCTGGAGGATCGCCTGACGACGCTGTCGACCAATGGCGAGGTTGACGAGGCCCACGAGGAAGATGAACCAGGGGAAGATGACACGCCTCTTACATTCTCTACGATCGAGTTGCGCGACGCCGTGTTCCAGTTCCCGCCACCGCCGGACGATCCGGCTGGCGCCTTCAAGATCGGCCCCTTCAATCTAACGATTACGCGTGGTAAAACATTGTTCATTACCGGGGGCAATGGCTCCGGAAAATCAACTCTGCTGCGTGTGCTGACCGGTCTATATCCCCTCACTCAGGGAAAAATTCTACTCGATGGTCTTCCGGTACGGCGCTCTAAGATCCAGGACTATCGGGAGTTGTTTGCAGCCATATTCGGAGATTTTCACCTCTCGCGGCATCTCGACGGCGTGGCTTCGAGCCATTTCGACGAGGCGGGGGAATGGATGCACCGCCTCGAGATCCAAGATAAAGTCGAAATGGTCGACGGCGTTTTCTCTACTGCCGACCTGTCCACCGGACAACGCAAGCGTCTCGCCCTGGTCGGCGCGGTACTGGAGCACAAACCAATTCTCGTACTCGACGAATGGGCCGCCGATCAAGACCCGATGTTCCGGCGAAAGTTCTACCGCGAACTGCTTCCGCTATTGCGCGAGCGAGGGCACACTATCGTCGCGGTAACCCATGATAGCCGGTTCTTCGACACCGCCGAACACCAACTACACATGGAGGACGGGATGATCGCCGATTTTGACCCGGACAAATTCCATGATTAGTCGCATCACACGGGCCGTGGTCTCTTGGGCAGACCGGCACTGGTTGGAATTTTTCAGTTTTGCGGCGGTCGGCCTGGTGATGTTCATCGTTCTGTGGCCGCTCATCGTCTATAACATCGCCGCTGGCCACGTTGGCGTCATGTGGTATCGCTTTCTCGGCGGCACTGTCACCTCGCCCGGCTCGACCTTGACGGAAGGTATCCATTTCATCCTGCCGTGGGACAAGATCTTCACTTATGACGCACGGTTGCAGCGGATCGACGAAGAGGTAACCGGCCTCAGCGTCGACGGCCTCACGATCACGGTAAACCTTGCCTCCCGTTTCGTGATTGAGAGCAAATACGCCGGATTCCTGCACAAGGGCATCGGTCCCAACTACGCCGAAACATTGATGCGGCCACAGCTGCGCACCCTCGTGCTGACCTATATCAGCGAGAACGAAGCGGCGCATTTGTACTCAACACGTCGAGCGAGCGTCCAAAGCGTGATCGCCGCGCAGTTCCAAACCGCCTTGGCGAATATCTCCTCAAACGTGCCATTCGAGGCATCTTACATCCAGCTCGATGATGTACTGATCGAGGAAATTGATCTTCCGCCATTCGTGCGCCAGGCGATCGAGGAGAAGGAAAAAGTCCGCCACATGAGCGAGGCGTATGATTTTCGCCTGCTATTGGAGGAGAAGGAGCGGCGTCGCAAGCGGATCGAGGCTGAGGGTATCCGGTCTTTTCAGGAGATCGTCGCGCCTGGCATTACTGACAGTTATCTCAGATGGCGCGGTATCGAGGCTACTCTGGAACTGGCCAAGTCCAATAACGCCAAGGTCGTGATCATTGGGAACGGCGCTGATGGCTTGCCAATCATTCTGAACACCGATGGGATGACCAACACGCTGAGCACCGCCCCCGAAGAAGATAAGAAGGCTAAAGCCGGCGATCCGATGCCACAAACCGGCCGCGGCGCGGCGCCAGCCGATCCGAACGCCGCGCGGACAGCGTCGCAAGAGAGCGCCTCGGGAGACATTCCGAGCGGCTCTCCCCCACCGGCCGGCGCCTCCGGCGATGCCCGCCCCGCGACTCCGGGCCCAACGGGATTGGCCACGCCGCCGCCGCCACGCGCCCCGACCAGTTTCGCCGGACCGCCGACCGCCCCGTCGCCGAACCCGCTGACCGACAGCGTCAGAGGCGTACTGGAGAACCTGACACGTAGGCAGTAAACCCCGGGCTAACATTGGCTGAGGCGCAGCCTCGGATTTAGCAGATCCCGGTCACCCTGCAATTCACGGAGGAACAATCGGCCCCTACCGGGCTTTTTGGTACACACGCAGATACCCTAAAGGTGCTCGTCGACATAAAGACGGTTCCGCATTATCGGTTTGCCGGTCGCGGGTTTGAGTGCGCCCCCAGAGCCGACGATCGAAAACAGGGTTACCGCTTCAAGCTGGTCAATAGGAAGCGTTGACCCGCTGACCTTGCATCCAAGAAAGCCGTTCAATGGACCCACACGCGAAACACCAGGTTGGCGACACGCCCTTCACGCTGCCCCGCCTTGGCATGGGAGGCGCCAGCCTCGGCGACATGCATCGGGTCCTTCCCGAGGATCAGGCCCGCGCGACCATCGAGGCCGCCCATGACGCCGGCATCGGCTATTTCGATACCTCCCCGTGGTACGGCAACACCAAGAGCGAGCTACGCCTTGGTGGGGTCCTGCGGCACAAATCGCGCGACAGCTTCGTGCTGTCGACCAAGGTCGGACGGGTACACCGCCGTCCCGCCAATCCCGATAGCTACAACCATCCAGCCTGGGTCGGCGGCCTAGTACTACAGTTTCATATGGTGTCGTCTTTTCCGATGGCAAATGGCAGCGAGGGCCTGATGGTATCGTCGCCATCGTGACCAAGCCCAGATGAAGGCGGGATGCGCCGTCACGTTGAACAGCAATTTGGCGATGAGGGTTCGGGCCTCGGCGGTGGTGAGGAGGCCAATGGCGGCCAAGGTCATGCGACCGGGGACAGTTGCGGGGCGCTTGGACTCGGTTTGTCCCGTTTACCGAAGGCGGCGCGGCACTGATCAGCGGAGAGTTTGGCGAGGAAAGCGGCGGTCGCCATGACTAGGCTCATGTGCCGGTGCCAGCCATGCCAGGAGCGGGCCTCGCAGTGGTCGAGGCCGAGGTCATCCTTGGCGCGCAGGAAGCACTCCTCGATTGTCCAACGCAGCCCGGCGGCGGCGGCGAGATCGGCTAGGCTCGCGCCGGCCGGCGCATGGGCAAAGAAGTAGGCCAGCGCCTCGGGGTCACGCTGGCTTCGGCGGATCAACAGCCAGCGCTCGAAGCCTTCCTCCCCGGCCCAGCCGAGCGGCACCCTGGCCCAGTCATAAAGCCTCGGGCCCTTCGAGCCTTCTCCAGCCGTGAGCGCGTGCCATTGATCCGCGTCAAGGTCCGCCGCCAGGGTGGCGGGATCGCTCTGGATAAGGTTCCAATCATCAAGGAAGCGCAGCGTATGGGTCGATCGCACCGCCAGAACGTAAGGTTGCCCGCGCTCCTCCAGCAAGCGGCGGAACCGGTAATCGGAGCCGTAGACCGCGTCGGCCAGCACCCAGGCGCAGGGTAGTCCGGCATCCAACGCGCGCGTGATCATCTCGCGGGCCATCGCCGGCTTGGTCGCGAAGTCGATATCGTCCGGTACCGATGCCTTGGCCCGCCGCGGCCCGTCTTGCGCCCAGGATTTGGGCAGATAGAGTTGGCGGTCGATCAGCGCGTGGCCGAAGCGGCTGGCATAGGACACGAAGACGCCGACCTGGCTGTTCTCGATGCGCCCGGCCGTGCCCGAGTACTGGCGGGCGACGCCAACCGAGTGAGTGCCCTTCTTCAAGAATCCGGTCTCGTCCACCACCAGCACGCCGTCTGGATCACCAAGCGCGTCGCTCACATAGTCGCGAACCAGATCGCGCAAGGCATCGGCCGACCAGGAACTGCGTCCAAGCAGCGACTGGATACGGTAGGGCCGATCCAGACCGGCCTCCTCGGCCAGCATCCAGCCGGTCTTGCGTTCCGCCGACGACAATAGCCCGTCGATGAAAGCTCCCGCCGAGGTCCGCGTCTCGGATCGACCGAAAGCCGGGGCCACAAACCGCTTCAAATCCTCAAGCGCTACCTTCCAATCGATAACCGCCCCAGTCCATTCAGTCACCGCCATCGCTCACCCCCTTCAAAGAGATGAGTGACAGAATCACATCAAGTTACTAAATGCAACTGTAGTACTAGAGAATTCTCGAGTTGAGTAGAATCAATCGTGCCTATCCGCTTAACGCCCATACCCACAAGATGTAGGGTGCTGCCACTCTCCCGAATATAACCCC
>JAQBUJ010000076.1 GCA_027623845.1 Pseudomonadota bacterium | reverse complement strand
ATACTGATATGTATACCATAATCGCGCAGTGCTGGCGTCAAATGAACGGTTCACCTGGGAAATGCGGGAAAAGACAATATTTTATAATTTTCACAGCACCTCACCCCTAATCTTCGATACTTTAATACAACACTAGGTTGTATCCGTGTCGACTCAGATAGTGATGGCGCTTCCTATCGCCAAAACTCCAGATGAAACATGACCGGTCCCAGCGGTTTGATCCGGTGCGGCACCTCGGGCTCGACAATGCCCGGGGTCTCGGGATCAAGGAGGACAATCTCGTCTTGGGACGGGATGGTGTATTGCAGTTGACCGGAAACCACGGTGATCACCGCCCAAGTGCCGGCCTTGGTGGTGTGGTCGGTCAATAGGCCCTGCGGCGCCGTCGTCTCGGTAAAGGTCGCGGTGCGTTTATGCGGTTTGACCGTGATGGGCAGGGTTTTCATATCGGTTTTTTAGGATTGAGGAAAAGGTCATGGGCAAGTGGGCCAACCCGCCCACTCCCCAATCAACCCTACTTTTACGCCACGTTGGTCATCACGATCGTGCCGCTGGCGCTGAACATGCCGCCGACGCCGTGGACCACCGAGATTTCGGCGCCCGGAACCTGGGCCGGGGCGGTGCCGCGCATTTGCCGGACGCCTTCCTGCAGCGCGTACATGCCATACATGCCGGAATGCATATAGCTGAGGCCGCCGCCATTGGTGTTCATCGGCAGCTTGCCGCCGGCCCTGGTGTTGCCCTCGGCGATGAACGGACCCGCCTCGCCCCGGCCGACGAAGCCAAGATCCTCAAGCCCGTAGATCGGCAGATGCGCAAACGCGTCATAGATCATCAGATGATCAACGTCGGCGTGACTGATCCCGGCGGATTCAAACGCCTGCTGGCCGGAAACCCGAAACGCCGCCGAGGAGGTGAAATCGGCCATCTGGCTGATCATCGGCGTTTCGGCGCTCTCGCCGGTGCCGCGGATATAGACCGGCTTTTGCGGCATGTCCTTGGCCCGGTCCGCCTTGGTCAAGATCAATGCTCCGCCACCATCGGTTACCAGACAACACATCAGCAGCCGGAACGGATAGCAGATCATCTTCGAGTTCAGTACATCGTCGACGGTGATCGGGTCCTTGAAGCTGGCGCGCGGGTTTTTGCCGGCCCATTCGCGCTGCACCACCGAAACCATAGCCAAGGTTTCCTCGGTCAGACCGAAGTCCTTCATGTAGCGCAGCACCGGAATGGTGAACATGGTCGGCGGACGGGTGACGCCAAAGGGCCGCTCGAACTGTTGTTGAAACAACGACGGAAAGATCGACGAGCCATGGCGTCCCAAGCCCGACCGGCCGCTCTCGCCATGGGTGATCAGCACGGTGTTGCAGAGCCCCTCGTTGATCGCTGCGGCGGCATGGCGAACCAGCAGCATGAACGAGCAACCGCCAACCGAGGTGCCATCGAGCCATTTCGGCACGATGCCCAGGTAATGCGCGATCTCGACGGCGTTATGACCGCCGGTGGCGACCCCGTCGATATCAGAGAGCTTCAGGCCCGCGTCGGCAAGCGCGTTCAGCGCCGCGTCGGCGTGCAACTGCACCTGCGACATGCTCGGAACCTTGCCCAGCTCGGTGGTCTCGGAGGCGCCGACGATGGCGACGGAATTGCGCTTCATCTCATTGCCCTCCAGCCGGCTTGAACTGGGCCAAGGTGATGTCGTCATTGATCTTCTCGAAGCTGACCTCAAGCGCCATGTCGATCACCAGGGCCTCCGGAGTTTGCGGGGAGTCGACGATGTTGCACATCATCTTCGGCCCTTCGTCGAGCTTGGCCACGGCGATCGCATAGGGCGGCGTGAAGCCGGGCGCCGGCAGGTGGGAGATGACGTAGCTGTTCAAAGTGGCGCGGCCCGAGGCCTTCAGCACCGCGACATTTTTCGACCCGCAGCCCGGGCAAAAGTGGCGCGGCGGAAAATAGACATTCTCGCAATCACCGCATTGCTGAAGGCGCAGCTCCCCCGCCTTGGTGCCGTCCCAGAAATTCTGCGTCTCCGGCGTCGGCCGGGGCAGCTCGCGTTCTCCGTTTGCCATGTCCTGGCTCCATTTCGTTCAATGGTTCACTTCCAGCAAGATCCCGGGGTTCACTTACCAGCAAGATTCCGGGGGTTCACTTACCAGCAAGATTCCGGGGGTTCACTTACCAGCAAGATTCCGGGGGTTCACTTACCAGCAAGACCCCGGAAGGATCGATTGATCAAATCGGATCCCAGCTGAACACGTCCTGTGAGCGGTCGAGCGGATAGAAGCTGGCTTGCATCGAGGGGATTGCATGGTTCAGCACGGTCTCCGGCGTCCAACCCTCACCGCGATGCACCGAGCGGATCGGTCGCGACTGGCCCATCAGGAAGATTTCGTTGTTGCGCACCCCGAAGATCTGGCCGGTGACCGTGGATTCCGGCGCACAAAGCGCCACCGCGACCGGCGCGATTTTAGCCGTTGTCATGGTTTTCAGTTTCTCGATCCGCTCGCGCTGCGCCTCGTCGGCAATCGGAATGGTGCCGATCATCCGGCTCCAGGCAAATGGCGAGATGCAGTTGGAGCGCACGTTGAACCGGCCCATGTCCAGCGCGATCGATTTCGACAACCCGGCGATGCCCAGCTTGGCGGCGGCATAATTCGCCTGGCCAAAGTTGCCGATCAGCCCGGAGGTCGAAGTCATGTGGATGAAGGCGCCGGACTGTTGCTCGCGGAACACCGTCGCGGCGGCGCGGCTGACGCTGAAGCTGCCCTTCAGATGCACCGAGATCACCGAGTCCCAGTCGTCCTCGGTCATTTTGTGAAAGATCACGTCGCGCAGAATGCCGGCATTATTGACGACGATATCAAGCCCGCCGAGTTCCTCCATGCACTGATCCACCATGCCCTGGGCGGCGTTGAAGTCGGAGACGCTGTTGAAATTGACCACTGCCGTGCCGCCGGCGTCCTCGATCTCCTTGGCCACTTCCATGGCCGGGATACGATCCGCGCCCTCGCCCTGGGTGGTGCCCCCAAGATCATTCACCAGAACCTTCGCGCCCGCCGCCGCAAAGGCCAGCGCATAGTCGCGGCCAATGCCCCGCCCCGCACCGGTAACCAAAGCAACCTTGCCTTCCAACAACTTGCCGCTCGACATCCTGCTCACTCCCCAAAGTTCTCAACGTCGCCGCTGTCCGGCACTGTGCCATCGCGGCCTTGCGGGTTCCCCCGAGATCCGATTACGATGATACAAATACTTGATATCAAAAATGAATTCCATCGCCTTCGTGATCAGCTAATGGACCACGCATGGTGAGCTAGGGAGAGTCTGCGAATGCTTCCAAGAACGCTGTTTTCCGAGGAGCATGAGATGTTCCGGGAGTCTGTGCGCCGCTTCGTCGAAAAGGAGATCGCGCCCTATCACGACGCCTGGGAAAAAGACGGCATCGTCAGCCGAGATGTCTGGCGCGCCGCCGGTGCGCACGGCCTGCTTTGTTGCTCGGTGCCGGAGGAATATGGCGGGCCGGGCGGCGACTTCCTGCACAGTACGATCGTCATCGAGGAACTGGCCAAGGTCGGCGCCAGCGGTCCGGCCTTCGCCCTGCATTCGGATATTATCGCACCCTATATCCAGGCCTATGGCAATGAAGAACAAAAGCGCGAATGGCTGCCCAAGGCGGTCTCCGGCGAGACCATCCTGGCGATCGGCATGACCGAACCATCGGCGGGATCGGATCTGCAGGCGATCCAGACCCGGGCGGATCGCGACGGCAATCACTTCGTGATCAATGGCCAGAAGGTCTATATTTCCAACGGCCAGATCGCCGATCTTTATATCCTCGCCTGCAAGACCGACCCGGCCCTGGGCGGCAAGGGGGTGTCGCTGATCCTGGTCGAGGGAGACCGTGAGGGATTTCAGCGCGGCCGCAATCTGGACAAGCTCGGCTGTCATGCTCAAGACACCTCGGAACTGTTCTTCGAGGATGTGCGGGTACCGATCACCAATCTTCTTGGCCAGGAGGGTCGCGGTTTTGCGCAATTGATGCAGCAACTCTCGCAGGAACGCCTGGTGGTCGCCGTGCGCTGTGCCGCCTCGATCCATGCGGCCCTGGACGAGACCCTGCGCTATACCAGCGATCGCAAGGCCTTCGGTCGCCGCATCGCCGATTTTCAGAACACCCGTTTCAAGCTTGCCGAGGTGAAAACCACGGCCATGGTGACCCAAGCCTTCATCGATCGCTGTATCGAGTTGCACATGGACGGCAAGCTGACCTCGGAGGATGCGGCGGTCGCCAAGCTGCACACGACCGAAGAGTTGAACCGTGTGGTCGACGATTGCCTGCAACTGCATGGCGGCTTTGGCTATATGGCCGAGGTTCCGATCGCCAAGGCCTGGGCCGACGCCCGGATGTCCCGGATCGCCGGCGGCTCATCCGAGATCATGAAGGAAATCATCAGCCGAAGCCTGATTCCCACCACTTGATTGCCGAACACCGCACCCGTTACTCAGCGGCGTTCCGAGCGGCGGCGGGGTCGCGAAAGGCGGTCAGGGCCTGGGCCTCACGCGCCTTGGCGGTCATCAAGTGGCGGTCTTTCACGTGACCAAAACCGCGGATCTGTTCCGGTATGCTGGCCAGATCAACCGCGGCGGCGTGATTTTCCTGGTCCAGATTTTCCGCGACCTCTTCCATCAGCGCCAGATAATCCTCGATCAACTGGCGCTCCACTTTGCGCTCGGCGGTCTTGCCAAAGATATCCCAGGCAGTGCCGCGCAGCCCCTTCATCGAGGCCAGCAGACGGAAGACCGGCATCATCCAGGCGCCAAAGGTTTTTTTCTTCAGATGCCCGGTTTCGGGATCACGCTGGGAGAACAATGGCGGGGCGAGGCTGAACTCAATCTTGTAATCGCCCTCGAATTGTTCGGTCAATTGGCGCAGGAACGAGCCATCGCTGTACAGCCGCGCGACCTCATACTCGTCCTTATAGGACATCAGCTTGAAGGCATAGCGGGCCACCGCCTCGCTTAACCCGTCGAGGCCGGGGGTTTTGTTACGCTCCGCCGTCTCGATCTTGCGGACCAGAGTGAGATAGCGATCCGCATAGGCCTTGTTTTGATAGGCGGTGAGGAACGCGACCCGCTTTTCGATCATTTCCTCAAGCGTGCCGGCGATCTCGCGATGCACCGGCTTAGGCGTCGGCGGGGTGGCGAGGCGTTCCACGGCGGCCAGGTCATGCGCCGCCCGACGCCCCCCAGAGCAGCGCCTGCTTGTTGAAGTCGATGGCAACCGCGTTCAACTCGATCGCCCTTTCGATCGCTTCGAGCGAAAGCGGAATCTGACCCTTCTGGACCGCATAGCCAAGCATGAACAGATTGGCGGCGATACTGTCGCCCAACAGGCTTGTGGCGATCCGAGTGGCGTCGACGAAATGGGTTGAATTTTCGCCGGTGGCGGTGCGGATCGCGTCCTGGAAGGCGTTGCCGGGGAAGGCGAGATCCGGGTCGCGGGTGAACGCGCCGGTCATCGTCTGCTGGGTGTTGACGATCGCCGTTGTCTCTTCGGTGGAGACCTTCGAGAGGCCTTCAACACTGGCGGCGGTGACCATGTCACAAGCCAGCATCAGCCGGGCGCTACCGGCGGCGATACGCACGGCGTGCAAATCCTCGGGCGTCTCGGCGATCCGGATATGGCTGATCACCGCGCCACCCTTTTGGGCTAGGCCGGTCATGTCGAGCACCGAGACGCCCTTGCCCTCAATATGCGCCGCCATGCCCATCAGAGCGCCGATGGTCACCACGCCGGTACCGCCGATCCCGGTGACCATGACCCCGTAGGGTCGATCGAGCTTGGGCTGTTCGGGGGTCGGCAACACCTCGAACAAGTCCGGACCACTGGCGTCAACGGCTTTGGATTTACGGACCGTACCGCCGATCACATTGACGAAGCTTGGGCAAAAACCCTTGGTGCAGGAATAGTCCTTGTTGCAGGCGGACTGATCGATGCCGCGCTTGCGGCCATATTCGGTCTCGATCGGAGCGACCGAGACGCAATTCGAGGCGACACCGCAATCGCCGCAACCCTCGCAGACCATCTCGTTGATGAAGATCCGTTTCGGCGGGTCGATCATCGTGCCGCGCTTGCGGCGGCGGCGTTTTTCGGCGGCGCAGGTCTGGTCATAGATCAGCACCGTCAACCCCTCGACCTCGCGCAGCTCGCGCTGCACCTTATCAAGCTCGTCGCGGTGATGGACAATCGTGCCTTCCGGCCATTTCGTGCCGATCGGGTATTTGTCCGGCTCGTCGGTAACGATGCGGACCTCGCCGGCGCCCTCGGCCGCGACCTGGGCGGCGATCTGCGGCACCGTGAAGCCGCCATCGGCAGGCTGCCCGCCGGTCATCGCCACGGCGTCATTATAGAGAATTTTATAAGTGATATTGACCCCGGCGGCGCCCGACGCGCGGATCGCCAGCAGGCCTGAATGGGTATAGGTGCCATCGCCGAGATTGGCGAAGATATGCTTGGTGTCGGTGAACGGCGCCTGGCCGATCCACGGCGTGCCCTCGGCCCCCATATGGGTATAGGTCGAGGTGTTCCGGTCCATCCATACCGACATGAAGTGACAACCGATGCCGGCGGTGGCGCGGCTGCCCTCGGGCACGTTGGTTGAAGTGTTGTGCGGGCAACCGGAGCAGAAATACGGGGTGCGGGCGAAATCGGTCTTCGGTTTGACCAGTTGGGCTTCCTTGGCATCGAGGAATTTCAGCCGGTCGGCGATCGCCGGGCTGGCGTGGAAGCGCGCGATCCGGGCGGCGATCACCCGGGCGATCAGGGTTGGGTTCAACTCTCCGGCCGAGGGGAGCATCCAAGCCCCGGTCTCGTCAAGCTTACCGACGACCCGGGGCCGGCTCGCTCGGTCGTCGTGATAAAGCTGTTCCTTCAGTTGATTCTCGATCAGCGCCCGCTTCTCCTCGATAACCAGGATCTCCTCGACCCCGTCGGCGAAGCTATGGGCGCCCTCGGGCTCCAACGGCCAGGGCATGCCGACCTTATAAAGTCGGACGCCGATCGCGCTGGCCATTTCATCGCTGATCCCAAGCTCGTCCAAGGCCTGGCGGGTATCGAGATAGGACTTCCCGGTGGTCACGATGCCAAGCCGAGGCTTATCGGTATCGATGATGATGCGGTCGAGACCATTGGCGCGGGCGAAACCTCGCACGGCGTTAAGCTTGTGCTGATGTAGACGGCGCTCCTGCTCCATCCAGTCATCCGGCCAACGGATGTTGAGACCGCCCTCGGGCATCTCGAATTCGGGTAAAGTGATCTGGATCCGCGTGGGGTCGACATCGATCGAGCTTGAGCTATCCATGTTTTCGGCGGTGGTCTTGAAGGCCACCCAGCAGCCGGAAAACCGCGACATCTCCATGCCAAGAATACCGAAATCCAGGATCTCCTGGACACCGGCCGGGTTCAGCACCGGGATACTGGCGTCCATGAAGGCGTATTCGCTCTGATGCGGCACGGTCGAGGATTTCGCCGCGTGATCATCGCCGGCGATCAGCAGCACGCCGCCATGGGTGGCCGGCCCGGCCATGTTGCCATGCTTGAACACATCACCGCAGCGGTCGACACCCGGACCCTTGCCATACCAATAGGCGAAGACGCCGTCGAACTTGGCATCCGGGAACAGGTTGCTCTGCTGGCTGCCCCAAATCGCCGTGGCGGCCAGATCTTCGTTCACGCCGGGCTGAAAGTGGATGTGATGGCCCTTCAAAAAGTCCCGCGCCCGCCAGAGCTGCTGGTCATATCCGCCAACCGGCGAACCGCGATAGCCGGAGATGAAGCCGCCGGTATTGAGCCCGGCCTTCACATCACGCTGGCGTTGCAGCATCGGCAGGCGGACCAGCGCCTGAACGCCGGTGAGGTACACCCGTCCTTGTTCGAGGGCATATTTGTCGTCAAGCGAGACGGCTGCGAGTGTCATAATGTTTTCTCCGTGCCCACCTGGGGTGCGGGGCGGCTTCGAGTGAGCGACAAGGGTACGACGCCAGGACGGGCACGACAATCGGAGCGATCGGAGGCGGTTGAAAAACGCAACCTTGATCCGGGATTTCGCGCATATCGCGCATGAAGCGGTTGGGAAATCGCTGATTTTGGGTCAGATTATTTCATCTAAGCCTGCCATAGCAACCTCAGGCCGCACGCCGTGCCCGCTCAACTCTTGGCCGCAGCGCGCTGATCCGGCATAACCAGGGTGATAGATTCGCCAGGAGATTTCCATGTCCATCCTGCTGACCGGCGTCGCCGGGTTCATCGGCATGCATACCGCGCGGCGTCTGCTCGACCGGGGCGAGCAGGTAATCGGCGTCGACGTGATCAATGCCTATTACGATCCGGCGTTGAAGCATGCGCGGCTGGCCACCCTGGAAGGCGCCGACGGGTTCACATTCGAGAAACTGGACTTCTCCGATCGCGACGCGATGCTCGATCTGGTGCAGCGCCATCCCGACATCGACCGGGTGGTCCATCTCGGGGCCCAGGCCGGGGTGCGCTATTCGATTGAGCAACCCGTCGACTATTTGACCTCGAACCTGACCGGCCAGCTGGTGATCATGGAGACGTGCCGGGCGATGATGGGGCGGTCCGGCGGCTGCCGGAGTTTCGTCTATGCCAGTTCCTCTTCGGTCTATGGCGCCAATCGCCAGATGCCGTTTTCCCTGCAGCAGCGCACCGACCATCCGGTTTCGTTCTACGGCGCCACCAAAAAGGCCGGCGAGGTGATGGCGCATTCCTATGCCCATCTCTATCGCATCCCCTCGACCGGGCTGCGTTTCTTCACCGTTTATGGCCCCTGGGGCCGGCCCGATATGTCGCCTTATATCTTCACCAGCCGGATCATCAACGGCGAGGCCATTCAGGTCTTCAACAATGGCGAGATGAGTCGAGATTTCACCTATATCGACGACATCGTGACCGGCGTCGTCGCCGCGCTCGACACACCGCCAGTTGAGGATAACGGGTATGAGGATAACGAGGCGGGGGCGCCGCACCGGCTCTATAATCTCGGCAACAACCGGTCGGTGCCGTTAATGGACTATATCCGGGTAATTGAGCAGGCCTGTGGACGCCAGGCGGTGATCGATTTTCGCCCGCTACAGCCCGGTGACGTGCTGGAAACCTACGCCGATATCGACGCCAGCACCCGGGACCTGGGCTATGCACCGACAACGACGATCGAGATCGGGATCCCCCGCTTCGTCGCGTGGTATCGGGGCTATCACGGGGTTTAGCGGCTTTTTCGATGGTTTGAGATCAGTGCCCGCCCTCTCCCGCACCCGACAATCTGAACGTCGCAAGCGGTTCGGTGACACGATCTATCGCCAGGACGACCCACCCGGTTCACCGCCAAGAGTCGCTTTTGGGAAACACTGTGTTTCCATTCGCTTAGGCGCTTGCGGTAGAGCCATGGTCTGGACAGACTGCCGAACTTTAATTTCCGTCCGAACGGGCGTTTCGACAGGGAGAGAGTATCATGCGGACATTGATTACCGGCGCGGCGGTTGCGCTGAGCATGCTCGCCGCGACAGCGGCTTGGGCCGATGCTGCGGGGGACATCAACTATCGACAAAAGGTGAT
>JAQBUJ010000075.1 GCA_027623845.1 Pseudomonadota bacterium | reverse complement strand
AGACATTGCGCCTAACCATCACCGCGGCGACCGCCTTAGCTACAGCCGCTGGTGCCGCCGCAGGTGTTGCACTTCATGCAGGTGCCGTTGCGCACCAAAGTGAAGTTGCCGCATTCCTCGCAGGCTTCGCCCTCATAGCCCTTGATCTTGGCTTCGCGGATTTGCGCTAGTTTGGTGTCGACCCGCTCCATCACCGCTTCGCTGACGCCGACCGGTTTGGCGGCGCCGTTCGACGGCGATGTCTGTAGAGCGCCATCGGTAAGACTGCCGCCGTGCGCTGGCGTGACTTCGCCTGAGGTGACACCGCTTTCGCTCACCGCCGTTGTAACGGTGGAGGCGGCCACCCGGGCGGCGCCGTCGGTGCCGGTCGCCTTGTTCGCGCCGCCCTGCAGAACCACCAGATTATTCCGGACATAGCCACGGCTGGCCATCTCCCTGAGTTTTTCCATGGCGCCGTACTCCTCCTCGCCATCGCCGATGGTATCGGGCAACAGGTCGTCCTTGTCGGCGTGGCTGAGGTCGTGACGGTCGAGATAGGAGATCGCCACTTCGCGGAACAGATAGTCGAGGATTGAGGTCGCCATCTTGATCGCGTCGTTGCCGGTAACCAAGCCGGACGGCTCAAACCGGGTGAAGGTGAAGGAGTCGACATATTCCTCCAACGGCACCCCGTATTGCAGGCCAATCGACACCGCTATGGCGAAGCTGTTCATCAAGGAGCGGAAAGCGGCGCCTTCCTTGTGCATGTCGATGAAAATCTCGCCGAGCGTGCCGTCTTCGTACTCGCCGGTCCTTAGATAGACCTTGTGGCCGCCGACATTGGCCTTTTGCGTATAACCCTTGCGGCGATGCGGCAGGCGGGCCCGCTGGGCCTCGCGGCCACGCTCGACCACTTTTTCGACCACCCGCTCGATGATCCGCTCGGCGACGATCGGCGCTTTGACGGCGATCGGCGCGTCCATGAAGTCGTCCAGATCCTCATCGTCATCGATCAGGCTGGACGCTAAGGGCTGGCTTAACTTGGAGCCGTCACGATAGAGCGCGTTGGCCTTGATCCCTAATTGCCAGGACAGCATGTAAGCATCGGCGCAATCGGCGACCGTCGCACTGTTCGGCATATTGATGGTCTTGGAAATAGCCCCGGAGATAAACGGCTGAGCCGCCGCCATCATACGGATATGGCTCTCGGCTGACAGGAACCGGGTGCCGATCCGTCCACAAATGTTGGCGCAATCGAAGACCGGAAGATGCTCGTCCTTTAGATGGGGCGCGCCTTCCATGGTCATCGCTCCGCAAACATAAGTGTTCGCGAGTTCGACCTCTTTCTTGGTAAAGCCAAGCTCGCTCAGCATATCAAAGGAGATGTCGTTCAGCTGAGCATCCGTGAAGCCAAGCGTCTCGGTGCAAAAGGCTTCACCAAGGGTCCATTTGTTGAAGGTGAACTTGATGTCGAAGGCATTGGCCATTGCCGCCTCCAGCATCCCGATCTCCGCTTCTGGGAACCCTTTGGCGGCCAGGGCGGCATGGCCAATGGTCGGCGCGCCGACCAAGGTGCCGTGACCAACCGCATAGCGGGTGATCTCACCGATCTGCTCTTCTTCATAGCCGAGCAGTTGTAGAGCCTCGGGCACCACTTGGTTGATGATCTTGAAATAGCCGCCGCCGGCCAGTTTTTTGAACTTGACGATGGCGAAATCAGGCTCGATGCCGGTGGTGTCACAATCCATCACCAGGCCGATCGTGCCGGTCGGTGCGATCACCGTGGTCTGGGCGTTGCGATAGCCGTGCTTTTCGCCCAGCGCCAGAGCCTGATCCCAGGCGCGCCGCGCCGCCTTTGATAACGCGATATCCGGGCAGTGCCGCTGATTGAGCGGCACCGGCGAGATTGTCAGGCCGTCATAGCCCGCAGCCTCGCCATGCGCCGCGCGCTGGTGATTGCGGATCACCCGCAGCATGTGCTCGGCATTGGCTTCATAGCAGCGGAAGGCGCCGAGCTCACCGGCCATCTCAGCCGAGGTGGCGTAGGCGACCCCGGTCATGATCGCGGTGATCGCGCCGCAGATCTCGCGGCCTTCATCACTGTCATAGCCATGGCCGGCGGCCATCAGCAGGCCGCCGATATTGGCGTAGCCGAGCCCGAGGGTGCGGTAGTCAAACGACAACCGGGCGATTTCCTTCGAGGGGAACTGCGCCATCATCACGGCGATCTCGAGGGTGATCGTCCACAACCGCACGGCGTGCTCGTAGCTCTCGATATCGAAATTGCCGTCCTCTAGACGGAACTTCATCAGGTTGAGCGACGCCAGATTGCAGGCGGTATCGTCAAGGAACATATATTCCGAGCAGGGATTCGATGCATCGATCCGCCCCCCTGCCGGGCAGGTGTGCCATTCGTTGATCGTGGTGTCGTATTGCAGCCCCGGATCGGCGCAGGCCCAGGCGGCGTAGGAGATCTTGTCCCACAGCTCCCGGGCATCGACGGTCTCACAGATTTCGCCGTTCGTCCGACCGATCAGCGCCCAGCTTTCGCCATTTTCGACCGCCGCCAGAAATTCGTTGCTGACCCGCACCGAATTGTTCGAGTTCTGACCGGAAACCGTGAGATACGCTTCGGAATCCCAATCGGTGTCATAGGTTTTGAACTCAATCTCGTTATAGCCCTGTTGAGCGAATTGAATGACCCGCTGGACGTAATTCTCCGGAATCATCGACTTGCGAGCGGCGATGATCGCCTTTTTCAAGCTTCGGTTCTGCTTCGGGTCGAAGCGGGCGTCGCTGTCGGCGGCGCCATCCCACTCGGTACAGGCGCGCATCACCTCGTTCATGTGCAGACTGGCAAGCTTCGAGCCGGCGACCAGCGCCGCGACCTTCTGCTCCTCGATCACCTTCCAGTCGATGTACTGGGCAATATCGGGATGATCAATGTCGACCGTCACCATCTTGGCGGCCCGGCGGGTGGTGCCGCCTGATTTGATGGCGCCGGCGGCCCGGTCGCCGATTTTTAGAAAACTCATCAGGCCGGAGGATCTGCCGCCACCGGAAAGCGACTCGCCGGAGCCTCGCAGTTTGGAAAAGTTTGAGCCGGTACCGGAGCCGTATTTGAACAGCCGGGCCTCGCGGACCCACAAGTCCATGATGCCGCCCTCGTTCACCAGATCGTCCTTCACGCCTTGGATGAAGCAGGCATGCGGTTGGGGATGCTCGTATGCTGACTTGGAGCGGGTCAGTTTGCCGGTCCGGTAGTCCACGTAATGGTGACCTTGCGCCGGTCCGTCGACGCCATAGGCCCAATGCAGGCCGGTGTTGAACCACTGGGGCGAGTTTGGCGCCGCCATTTGCTGGCACAACATATAGGACATCTCGTCGTAATAGGCTTTGGCGTCGCCTTCGGAATCGAAGTAGCCGCCCTTCCAGCCCCAATAGGTCCAGGTGCCGGCCAACCGATGGAAGACCTGCTTGGCGCTGGTCTCGCCGACCGTGCGCTGGGCCTTGGGTAATTTTTCCAAAGCGGTTTGATCGGCAGCCTTGCGCCACAGCCAGGAGGGGACGTCCGTCTCCTCGACGGGGGTGGCCAGCGCCGGAATTCCAGCCTTGCGGAAGTATTTCTGGGCAATGATATCGGAGGCGACCTGCGACCAGTCGGCCGGGACCTCGACGGCATCATTCTTGAAAACCACGGACCCGTCGGGGTTGCGGATCTCACTAGTGCCCGTCCGGAAAGGAATATCCGCGTAAGGTCCACCCTCTTCTGTCGTGAATCGGCGTTCTATTCTCATCTGGACTCCCCCTGCCCACCGTCAATGACTATGTGGTTTTGATGCTGGACTACATGTTGTGGTCCAGAGGGAAGAGAGTACCGAATATGGTGGTTTCTAGGCAAGTGAAATATTCGTTAAGTGTTAAAATTAATTATTAAGGCTAAAACTAGAACATATTAAGAACAAAAATAGAACAAGTAGATTTAATAAGTAATACACTCAATAACAACTTTTCCCGCGCCATCCGTATAGGGTGAGCGGGTCTTGGTTATTCAAAATGCCGCTCATGCTCTTCGAGAGCCGGCGGACCCCACCCAGTTTCTTTCGAACCTAACTGGTGGGGCGCTCAAGAGGTCCGTGCCAAGAGACCGAACCGCAATGATGCCGTTCTCTCCGCGCCCGTGCAATATATTTTGTGTGTAACAATCTTGCTTTCGCTACATCTAGCTACTGACCTGTTGCGGATCAGTCACTCTGTTTCGCGGTGGACCTAGCGGCCGACTTGGATTCAGGGTCCATGGTTATCAAAAATATACCCAGAATAACGATCAGCGCCCCGGCCATTTGTAGCAAGCCTATGGTTTGGCCGAGAATCAGAAAAGCAGCGGCGACACTGACCAGAGGTTCGGCGTTGATCAGGATGGCGGTGCGCAGCGCCCCGAGCCTGGCGATCGAGCCGTAGAGGCAAACCAGGCCGATCGCATAACAAAGCGCATTGCCGAGGACGCCGATCATGCCGGCGGTGGTGTCGGGAAAGGTCAGTGCCGCCGTGGTCATGCCAACAATCAGATAGAGTATGCAGGGCACCCCGGTTGCAAAGGCGGTGATTGTCAGAGATGGCAATTCCCGTGTCAGCGGGCGGGATAGGACGAAGGATGCCGCCACTGTGCTGCCGGCGATGAAAGCCAAGGAAACACCGCGCCAATTCAACTCCAGGTCGCCGCCGAGCACTAGGCAAAGCCCGGTGAAAGCGACGACGATCGCCAATGATTTACGCCATCCGAGCCGGTCCGTTCCGAGAAAATGCGACAACAACCCGACGACCAAGGGAAAGGTGAAGAAGGTCAGGCTGGCCACTGCGACGGATACATGGCGCACGGCGGTCATATAGCAGAATGACGATACCGCCGTGCAGATCGCCAGCAGCAACAGGCGTGGCAGTTGTCGGCGCTTGATCCGTGGCAGGTGACGATTGACCAACACCATCAAAAGCACGGCGGCGAATGTAATGGCGAAGCGAAACACCTGCAGGGATAGAGCGTCGATTCCGCCATCGAACGCCAGCTTAGCGAAGGTCGGTGCGGCGCCGAAGAACAGCGCCGTCACGCCGAGCAGGATGAATCCGGTCAACTCCCCTGCGGGCTTTGGCGCTGGGCTCTTGCGGGGGCGCTCATCGGATGTGTTCGGTGACTGGACGTCACCGTGATCGGATGACATAGTCAGGCCTCTTTGGAACGGGCGCAGGATTGCGTTGATGAGCGTCGGAACGCTTCTTTACACGTGGATGAATGGCCGGCAAGTCGGCACTGACTCCTTTGGTAATCGGTACTACGAGCACAAGTCGCGGACTCGCCGTGACGGTCGGCATCCGCGTTGGGTGCTGTATAGTGGTATGGTCGAGGCGTCGAAGGTGCCGGCGGAATGGCATGGTTGGCTCCATTACAGCGTCGATAACAGGCCGGGCGTTGATGATCCGCAGCGTTTTGAATGGCAAAAGGATCATCTGCCAAATCTTACCGGCACACGCTATGCCTACCGACCCCCGGGCCATGTCCTGCGCGGCGGCAAGCGTGACCACGCCACTGGTGATTACGAGCCCTGGACGCCGGCTTGATCGACGCTCACTTGCGCGACCTCGGCTTTCCTTTCCGGGCGTGACTTCCCGCGAAATGATCAATGGGGATGATCAAATCGACGGACCGGCCTCAGGACAAACGGACGGCAATCATGCAACGCAATATGATCGAAACGCTGATGGGGGCCGTGGTCCTTGTGGCCGCGGCGATGTTCCTGGTGCTTGCCTATAGCGCCGCTAATCTGCGGGCCAGCACCGGATACGAGATCAAGGCCCCGTTTAACAAGATCGGCGGGGTGAAGATCGGCAGCGATGTTAGGGTCAGCGGTATAAACGTCGGATCCGTCACCGACCTTACGCTTGATCCGCAGACGTTCCGGGCGATCGTCACCCTGACCTTGGACGATGCCTACCAATTCACTGAGGATACCACTGCCTCGATCGCCAGCGAAGGATTGCTGGGCGGCAATTACATCGAGTTGGTTCCGGGGGGGTCGCCTGAAATGATCCGGCCAGGGGAAAGCATCGAATACACCCAGGACTCGGTGGACATCGTGCAATTGCTCGGTCGCTTCATCTTTTCCGTCGAAAAAGCCGGTGACGGCGGGACCAAGTAGGCGTTGAGGACCCGGCCCGATCGTCAACGCGGTTTGTCCGGCCAGCCCGCTTCTGCGATGGCGGTGGCGGCTCGTATTTTTCTGGCCGCTATTTTCCTGTTCCTGTTGCCCCAGCAGGCCGGCGCGCAAAGCGTTCTGCGCCGCTCGGACCCGTGGTTGATCATGCCGATCGCCATTCTTCAGGGGCTCGACAAAATTACCGCGCGAGTCTCGGTCCTGGCGGTGGGGGTCGAGGATGCCGGTCGCTATGGAACCCTGAGGATCACCGTACGGGCCTGCCGAAAACGGCCACCGACGGAGACGCCCGAGAGTGCGGCGTTCCTTGAAATCTCCGATCAGAAACCCGGTGAACCGCCGGTGGCGTTGTTCTCAGGATGGATGTTCGCCTCGAGCCCGGCGCTGAACGCGCTTGAGCATCCGGTCTATGACGTTTGGCTGCTCGACTGCAAAAGCGACGAGACCAAGGCGCCGCCTTCGTCGGGTAAGGAATAGAACGTCGCCGGTCGTCGCAAAGCGTCTTCAAGCAATCTATGGTAGGCGGCTCGCGATATTTCCTCGGCCCCGAACTGGCGTAGGTGATCGGTGATGAACTGGCAATCGAGCAAGCTGAATCCGCCGGCCCGCAACCGCGCCACCAGATGAACCATCGCGATTTTGCTGGCATTGGTCACCCGGCTGAACATGCTTTCGCCGAAAAAGGCGCCGCCGAGCGCGACCCCGTATAGACCGCCAACCAGCACATCTCCCGACCAGACCTCGACACTGTGGCACCGTCCTTGCGCCGCCAACTCCAGATAAAGTTGGCGGATTTGCGGGTTAATCCAGGTATCCGGTCGGTCCTCGGTGACTTCCGCACAAGCGTCCAGGACCGCCTCGAAAGCGGTGTCGCAATGCACATCGAAGGCGCTCCGGCGCACCGCCTTGCGCAGGCTTCTGGAAATGTGAATGTGATCAAGAGAGATAACGCCGCGTTTATCCGGATCAACGAAGAACATCCGCGGATCGGTTCGGCTTTCGGCCATCGGAAAAACACCGATCGCATAAGCTTGCAACAGCTGCTCCGGTTTAAGCTCGGTCACTCTGGATCGTCTCTCCGGCGGTTGATTGTCTGTCTCGGGGCGTCAAGCGGCTATGTGGTCAGCGCGCGAGAAACACGTTTTCCAGCCAGTGGATATCGTAGTCACCGTTGATGAAGTCTGGCACCGTCGTCAACTGCTGGTGCAGCGGGACCGTGGTGTCGATACCGCCGATGACGAATTCGTCGAGCGCCCGCCGCAGTCGCAGCAGGCATTCATTCCGGCTTGCCCCATGCACCACCAGTTTGGCGACCAGACTGTCATAATGTGGCGGCACCTCGTATCCGGCATAGAGCGCCGAGTCGACGCGGACGCCGAGCCCACCCGGCGCGTGGTAATCGGTGATGCGCCCGGGAGAGGGGCGAAAGGAGACCGGATCCTCGGCGTTGACCCGGCACTCAATCGAATGGCCGTTGAACACAATGTCCGCTTGCAGGAAGCCGATCGACGCCCCCGAGGCGACCTGGATCTGCTCGCGCACCAAATCGATGCCGGTGACCATTTCGGTAATCGGGTGTTCGACCTGCAATCGGGTATTCATCTCAATGAAGAAGAACGCGCCGTCCTCATAGAGAAATTCAATGGTTCCCAGACTCTCATAGCCAAGCTTGCGCATGGCGTTCGCGGCGATCTCGCCAATTTCGGCGCGTGCCGCTTCATTCAGCGCCGGGGAGGGGGTTTCCTCCAGTATTTTCTGGTGCCGGCGTTGCAACGAGCAATCACGTTCGCCGAGATGTACGACATTGCCATGGCTATCACCGAGGATCTGCACTTCAATATGACGCGGGCGGCCGAGATAGCGCTCAACATAAACCTCGCCCGACCCAAACGCCGCCTCGGCCTCCGATTGGGCCATCGAGATCGCCTGTCCCAACTCGTCCATCGAAAGCGCGACCTTCATGCCGCGCCCGCCACCGCCAGCGGATGCCTTGATCAGCACCGGGAAACCGATTTCCTGGGCTATCCCCATCGCGTCCTCGGCTGAGGAAACCGCGCCGTCCGACCCGGGGACGCAGGGGATACCGAGTTCAATCGCCGCACGTTTGGCCTGGATTTTGTCGCCCATGGTGCGGATATGCTCAGGCTTAGGACCGATGAACGTGAAGCCGTGCGCCGCGACGATCTCGGCGAAATCGGCATTCTCGGACAAAAAGCCGACACCAGGATGGATCGCGTCGGCGCCGGTGATCATCGCCGCCGAAAGGATCGCCGGGACATTCAGATAGCTGTCGCGCGACGCCGGCGGACCGATGCACACGCTTTCATCCGCCAGCCGGACATGCATCGCGCCGGCATCGGCAGTGGAGTGAACCGCGACCGTCTTAATGCCCATCTCGCGGCAGGCGCGATGAATCCTGAGCGCGATGTCGCCGCGATTGGCGATCAGGATCTTCTCGAACATGGCTAGTTGACCGTTCGGCGGGCGAAGACCCGGAATACGCCCGGCATCGCTGAGACGGTGCTCATTCGATCACCATCAGGACTTGGCCAAACTCGGCCGGTTGGCCGCTCGTGACCAAGATTTCCTTGATCATTCCCGACCGGTGCGCCGGGATTGTGTTCATCACCTTCATCGCCTCGATGATCATCACGGTGTCGCCCTCGACGACACTGGATCCAACCGATACGAACGGTGAGGATTGTGGGTCCGGCGCCAGATAAGCCGTTCCAACCATCGGTGATTTCAAGGCGCCGGCATGGTCGATGGCCGGCGCCGCCTCGGCGACGACCGGGGCGGCAGCGGTGAATGGCGGTGCCGCGAGGGTGGTTACCGGCGCCGTGGGTCGGGCAACCCGAATGCGCCAGGTGTCGGTCGCGTATTCGATCTCGCCAAGGCCGGTTTCCTCGAGCAATTTGGCGAGTTTATGGACCAATTCACTATCAACGTCTTGAGCCACCTTGTGCCTCCTCGAGCGGGTTGGTCAGGCGGCGTCGATGACCCGGGCCATCGCGTCCACGGCCAGCACATAGCCGTGTGCTCCGAATCCGCAGATGATACCACGGGCGGTTGCCGATACGTAGGACCGATGCCGAAAATCCTCCCGGGTGTGCGGGTTCGACAAGTGCAGCTCAATCACCGGAAGTTCGGTCAGCCGCAAGGCATCCAGAATCGCCACCGAAGTATGCGTATAGCCGGCGGGGTTGATGATGATACCGGCCGCTACGCCGCGCGCGCTTTGGATCATCGTGACCAATTCGCCCTCGAAATTCGATTGCCGGAAATCGATCGTCACACCAAGGATGGCGGCCCGTTCAGTACACATGGCTTCGACATCGGCCAGTGACTCGTGCCCATAGATCTGAGGCTCGCGGACCCCGAGCATGTTCAGGTTCGGGCCGTTGACGATCATAATTTCAGCTTGGTCGGTCACGGGCGGTCCCTCGCTTGGCTGCGCATCTCTCGGT